>JAFANA010000072.1 GCA_019232905.1 Vulcanimicrobiota bacterium | reverse complement strand
GCACAAAAAGTTTGCAATAACGCCGACGGTCTCGTTCAATTCCGGCTCGTATTACGGATCGCCGCTCTCGGTTCCGGGCTACGTTCCACAGTTGTGCTCGGCGTTGCCGAGCAACACGCCCACCACACCGGGCGTGAGTTGCGGCGTCGTTCCGTCCGTCGGCAGTCCGGGCAGCAATTTGCCGTCGGCGATTTTCGTGCCCGATCCGTATACCGGAAAATTCGATTCGCTGGGCGCCTTGCGCGAACCGTGGCAGCTAGTTGCAAACTTGCAGGTGAGCTACGACTTCAGCCCGCGCGTATCTCTCGTCGCGATCGCAAACAACGTCTTCAATAAGTGCTATCAGCGCTCGTACGCGTGGGACACCAACACGGCTTGCTGGTACTCGAGCCTTCCCTCGAACGCGTTGGCACCGAACGGGCCGGGTTCTCAACCGGGCGCATTCTTGACGAACCCGCCCGTGCAACTCGCGTATCCCTACGGTATTTGGTTCAACAACACGCAAGTCGGCATTACGTCGGCAATCCAGCCGTTCACCCTTACGATGCAATTGGACATCAAGCTCTAATGCCGAGAACCAAAGCGCTGCGCGAGCTCTTGCCGAGCCGCGCAGACTTCGTCCGCGGGTCGCTCGGTGCGGCGGCGTCGCTCGTGCTGACGTCCGTCTTTGGAACGGCATCTTCGTTTGCCGCAGGGCGCGAACGTGTCGCAATCGTCGGCGCGGGAATTGCGGGAATAACCTGCGCGACGATCTTACGCGACGGCGGGATTGATGCGACGGTGTTCGAATCGTCGAGCCGCGTCGGCGGTCGAATGCATTCGGAGTGGACGTACTGGAGCGACGGCCAGCATACGGAGTGGTGCGGCGCCATGATCGATTCCAAACACTCGACGATGCATGCACTGGCTCGCCGTTTCGGCCAACCGCTAATCGATACGTGGACGAGCCTTGCGCAGGATGCGCGCGACACGTCCTACTTCACCAAGCGCTATTATCCGATGACGCAAGCGGACCGGGACTTCGAGCCGGTCTTCAAAACGCTACGCGACCAGCTCGCAAAGATCGGCCCGCAAACCACGTGGGATTCTGCAACCCCGTTCGCGCGGGAACTCGATCACACGAGCATGGCGCAATGGATCGAGCGCTACGTCCCCGGTGGCCGCGCGTCACAACTCGGCCGTCTTATCGACGACGCGCTGTCCAATGAATACGGCGTGGACACGTCGCAGCAGAGCTCGTTGAATCTCGTCTATATGTTGGGCGAGCAATTCCGTTACGGCATGCGCGGCGGCGAAATGAACGTGCTCGGGTATAGCGATCAGCGGTACACGACGCGCAACGGCAATCAAAAACTACCCATGGCCATGGCCGCCGCCCTTCCTCGCGGAAGCATCGTGTTCGGCTACCGTCTCACCGCGGTTCGCAAACGAGCCGGCGGCGACTACGAGCTGACATTCGCGACGCCGCAAGGCACGAGAAAGCTTTACTACGACCGCGTGGTGCTCGCGATTCCGTTCATCGTGCTGCGCGGCCTCGACTACAGCAGCGCGGGGTTCGATGCGCGCAAACGCATGGCAATCGAACAGCTCGGCTACGGTATTCACACGAAGCTGCACCTTCAGTTCGACGGCAAACCATGGTACGGCGGAGGCCCGTGGCCACGCCCGGCCAATGGACAGATTTGGACGGACGCCGGATTCCAGAACTCCATCGACTTTTCACTTGGACAAGACGGAAACACCGGTATCATCGAAAAGTTCACGTACGGAACGGCCGGTTTGATCGGGACGCCGCCGCAACCGTATTCGCGCGTGCAAGATTCGCCGCTCGTCCGCGATCAAGTTCAGAAATTCTTCGCGCAACTTGACGAGATTTGGCCGGGTGTTTCCAAACACTGGAATGGGAAAGCGACCTTCGGCAACGCACAAGCCGACCCGAATATTCTCGCAAGCTACTCCACATGGCTCGTCGGCCAATGCACGACGATCGCCGGTTACGAACACGTGCGGCAGGGCCGCGTGCACTTCGCCGGCGAGCATACGTCCGTCGAATATCAGGGTTTCATGGAAGGCGGAGCCTCAAGCGGCGTGCGCGCCGCACGCGAAATTCTCGCGGACTACGGCATTCGCGCAAGGGCGGTCTAGAAAGAGTGTAGACAATGGCGCCTGAATCGAAACTGCTCGGTAAAACCGTGGTCGTTGTCGGCGGCAGCTCCGGCATCGGAATGGAGACAGCACGACAAGCCCGTGCTGCGGGCGCACAAGTTATACTAACAGCCCGCAATCGGGAACGGCTGGATCGTGCAGCGCAAGAACTGCAAGCAAAATATACTGCTGCATTCGATGCGACGGACCTAGGCGATCTCGAGAATTTTTTTACCGGCCTGCCGGAGCCTGTCGATCACATTATGGTTACGGCCGGCGCACCTGCATACGTCCCTCTATCCTCGATGAAACTCGATGACGCCCGAAAGGCATTCGACCAGCGCCTTGCGGTAACGGTTGGTACTGCGTTGTTTACGCGCGGCAAAGTACGCCCGGGCGGCTCCCTGCTCTTCGTCGGAGGCACCGGCGCGCGTCGTCCGGGTGTCGGTTTGACAATCGCAACAACGCTTACGAACGCGCTTCCTGCCCTAGTCGCTAATCTAGCCCTCGAGCTCGCGCCTACGCGTGTGAACATCGTCGCACCGGGATTCGTCGACACGCCGCTCTCGGAGTCGCTGCTCGGCGCGCAGATCGACGCGAGACGCGACGAACTGCGCGCGAAGCTGCCTATTCATCGCGTCGTGGGGCCGGAAGATGTCGCGGCATTGGCCGTACACATCATGAGCAACGACGCACTCACCGGAAGCACGTACGACGTTGACGGCGGCCAGCACTTGCTTCCCGGATGAAGGGCCTTAGACTCCTGCCGCGACCGAGAGTTGATTGACCAACTCGTCCGTACTGATGATGGCTTGCGCGTAGTTCGGGAGATTCACTTCAAGCGTCGCGGACATCTCTTCCCATTTGAATGCTGCGATAGCGTCCTTGATCAATGTGACCTCATATCCAAGTTCGACGCCGAAGCGGACCGTTGAGTCGATGCACGTGTTCGCAATGCAACCAATGACGATTATCTTGTGAATCCCGTACTTCTTCAGTTGCAGATCGAGGTCGGTGTTGGCGAAGCCACTCGAACACCAGTGCTGCTGCGCGACGATTTCGCCAGGCAGCGGCGTGAACTCGTCGCGGAACGTTCCGCCCCAAGTCCCGTCAGCAAAGATATGTTCTTCTTCATTTCGGCGTTGGATCGGCGACCAGTATTTCCAGCCGCTATAATCTCCAGGCCGCCACCGGTGGTGCGGCGCATAAAACACCTGCAGCTTCGCGCGCCGTGCCGTATCGAGCACGCGCACCATATTGGGCACGCAGTTGACTTTTTCAGCGACCTCGCGCATACCGGCCCAGAACTTGCCTCCCTCGGAGATAAAATCGTTATAGGGGTCTACGACGATAAGAGCGGTAGTGCTCTGGTCTTGCAAAAGCGCCATTTTCACACCAAGACCTCCGGGACGATCACAATGCTAAATCGGAACTACTCTTTCCACGTCGCGCTGCTGCACTAGCGGCTTAACCGTATCGACAAATAGGCGTTGAAAATGCTCGCTGGCAAAGTGAGCATCGAGCGCATCTTTATCCCGGTACACTTCCCAGAAGGCGAAGACGTTGGGATTTTCGGTACTTCGTCCCACGTCGTACTGGAGAACGCCAGGCTCCTTCCGCGATGCGTCGCGCAGTTCGCGAAGAACATTTTCAACGATGACCGCGTCCTTCTCGTCGAACGTGAAATGGATGGAGTTGATCAGCATGCCCTCACCGTTGCGGTAACCGGATAGCGCAGATGCAAGCGCAGAAAATGCGCGGTAGTCCTTCATCGTACACGCTCATCGCGATATTGTGAACCGCATCAGGTGCGAGTATACTCCATCGCATCATGAAACAGTCCATCGGAAACTTTTTGCTTCGACGTTTACAAGAGGCCGGCATTCGGCACATCTTCGGCGTCCCCGGAGACTATAATCTCGAACTGATGCAGCAACTCGAAGATCGCGGTGAGCCGGCTTGGGTTGGAAACTGCAACGAGCTCAACGCGTCCTATGCGGCTGACGCGTACGCACGAATTTCCGGCCTTGGTGCGCTCATCGTAACGCACGGTGTCGGTGCCCTCAGCGCAGTCAACGGCATCGGCGGTGCGTACTGCGAGCACGTCCCCGTGATCTGCATTGCCGGCTCCCTCCCGTTGCGAGCGATCGAGCGGGGCGACTTGATGCATCACACAATGGCCGATCCGGAAAAAGGGAACATGCTACGCCTCTTTTCAGAGGTAACGATTGCGCAGACGCGACTCCAGCCGGATAACGCCGTTGCCGAAATCGATCGTCTCATTCTGACGGCGTGGCGCCGGAAAAGACCGGTCTACCTGGAACTCCCCTCAGACATCGCTTTTCTCGAAATCGACGCGCCCGGCGACGTGCTCAAACTTGAAATGCCTGCTAGCGATCAGACGAGCCTGAAAACATGCTCCGCGATGATTCTCGAACGTCTTCGGGCCGCAAAGGCGCCTGCATTTCTTCTGGATCTGGACGCGATCCGCTTCGGCGTTTCCGATCTGATCGTGAAACTCGCGGACCGATTTCAAATTCCGGTAGCGACACTCAACTGCGCCAAAGGAGCCGTCGCTGAAACTTGGGCGCACTTCATCGGGTCGTACGGCGGCCGCGCAAGTACGGCTCAGGTACGCGACGTAATTGAGGGAAGTGACTGTCTGCTGACGGTTGGTTACCGGCGAATCGAAACGACGACCGGCTTTTTTACCGAGAAGCTTCCAGACTCGGCCATTCACCTTAATTCGAGCTACGTCGACACGCAGGCAAAAACGTATCAAGGCGTTTACGTCGCGGAGCTTCTACAGTCGTTAGTCGACGCGACTTCCGAGATCGCGACCAAGACGCAGCCGGCGCGTCCGCCGGCGCAGTCGAACTTCGTCCCGTCAAACGATCCGCTTACCCAGAAGGACTATTGGAAAGCAATTCGCGGTTTTCTCCGACCGGGAGACGTGCTCGTCGTCGAAGACGGCGCTTCCAGCTCGGGATTCAGTGAAATGGCGCTCCCCGTTGACTCTACGTTTATTTCTCAAGCCTTCATCTATTGTTCGATCGGTTATGCTACGGGTGCGCTGCTCGGCGCTATTCTTGCGTCCCCGGGACGGCGTCATCTGTTGTTTACCGGTGAGGGATCGCTTCAGATGACCGTCCAGGAGCTCTCGACCGTCATCCGGCACGAACTTAAGCCGTTCGTTTTCGTTATCAACAACGCCGGATATACCGTAGAGCGAGCCGTTCTCGGAAAAGACGCGAAGTACAACGACGTTGCGAATTGGCGATATTCCGAATTGCCGGCGATCTTCAGTCGTGACGATCGCTCGGAAGCGTACGTCGTGCGTACGAGCAACGAATTGCAGAACGTCCTCGAGACTCCGCACTCGCGTCTCGTATTCGTGGAATCCGTCATGGACAAATACGATGCACCGCTGACGCTGATCGCCGGTGGGCACGGACTCGCCGACAGCGACTACGGAGTGCCCGGTCCACAGTCCGCACCGAACGCGCAGATCCCGTTGCCGAAAGAGCCCGAAGCGGCTTTAACTTAAGACCTGTCGCCGAGGCGAACCAGCAATTTGCGCAAGAGTTCGTTCAATTGTTGCTGCTCGCGAGGGGCTAATACGGACATCAAGCGTTCTTCATTGGCGACATGCTTTGTCGTCGCCGTGTCGATCAATGCTTTGCCCTTTGCCGTCAGGCGCACCAGCGTGCCACGACGGTCATCGGGGTCCGGGCGGCGTGTTACCAAGCCCGCGCTCTCCAACTTATCGATACGGTTTGTCATCGCACCGGAGGTGAGCATCATTTCGCGATAGAGTTCCGTCGGCGTCAGTTGATACGGCGGACCCGAACGCCGTAACGATGCCAGCACATCGAACGAGTCGCCTTGCAGTCCCGACTCTTCGTGCGTCTCGTCGAGGAGGGGACGAAGTGCCGCCGCGACGCGCTGAATCCGCCCTATCAGGCCCATGGGCGTCATATCCAGGTCGGGGCGTTCGCGCTTCCATTGCGCGAGAATCTGATCGATCCGGTCGGACATATCTTTATGTTAAGACACTTGACAAAGGAAGTCCTCGCAGTGCATCTTAACGTTAAGATGATTAGCTTGAAGATAGATTCGCTGGATCACGTTGTATTCAACGTCGCGGACGCCGAGAAAAGCCTTCACTTCTACGGCGATACGCTCGGGCTCGAGAAGGTTCGTACCGACGAGTATCGCGCCGGCCGGGCGCCCTTTCCATCGGTACGCGTCAACGACACAACGATCATCGACTTCTTTCCGCCGAGTTACCACGGCGTCGAACCCGGCGGGAACAACGTCAATCACATCGCGCTCAGCGTCGCCGGGTCTCCGCAGCAGATTGAAACCTTCCTCGCCGAACGCGGGATCACGATAGTGCGCCGCATGACGGAAAACTTCGCCGCCCGCGGGATCGCGCACCACGCTTTTCACATCGCCGATCCGGACGGCAACCTGTTGGAGTTACATACGTACGAACATGGCAACTGACTTTCGTGACGATCGCGCGTTTCCACGTCGCGGACGCCTTCCGCTTGGACGGTACCTTTGGCTCGCACGCGTCTTCGACAAAGGACGAGCGCACGCGCAAGGAACGACCGGCGAGTACATCTACCCGTGCCCGATCGATCAAGGCGTGATGGCGCATTGGGGCGTGACGCCGGACGAGTTCGATCGCGTAATCGCGGAGCACGCGGATGACGATGCGATTCTTCACTGGGCGCAGTCACGTATCCCGAAAAGCCGGGCCGATGCTGCGAACAGCTGGGTCTGCATCGAGAAATTCGAAAATCTCGACCGGCAAGATCGTGAAGAAGGCGCATTCGATGTCGCAAGCCGATAAGGCCGAGCGATTTCGTAAGCTCCACGAAGGCGCGAAGACGTTTCTTCTGCCGAATCCCTGGGACGCGGGAACGGCGAAGGCGCTCGAGGCGCTCGGGTTCGAGGCGCTGACGACGACAAGCGCGGGTCTTGCGTGGACGCTTGGGCGCAGCGACGGTACGCGGTCCGTTTCGCGCGATGAGGCGCTCGCCAACGCGAAGTCGATCGTCGACGCGACGTCATTGCCGGTTGCCGCCGATCTGGAGAATGGCTACGGCGACGATCCGGAAACGGTTGCGGAAACGGTAAATCTTGCCGCTCGAGCGGGTCTCGTCGGCTGTTCGATCGAGGATGCGACGAGCCGCGACGATCAACCGGTGTACGATTTCGATTTCGCGGTCGAACGTATCGCGTCGGCTGCGGCCGCGGCGCAGTCGCTTCCCTTTCCATTCATGCTCGTCGCGCGGGCGGAAAACTTTCTGCAAGGCATCGACGATCTCGACGATACGATCCTGCGCCTCCAAGCCTACGAAAAAGCCGGCGCAAACGTGCTTTACGCGCCGATGCTCCCTGACGCCGACGCGATTCGCCGTGTGTGCGCCTCGGTTAAAAAGCCGGTGAACGTGCTCGCTGCGGGGCCGGTTCTAAAGATGAGCGTTTCAGAATTGGCCGCACTCGGCGTTCGGCGAATCAGTGTCGGGTCCGGTTTTGCGCGCGCTGCATTCAGCGCGTTCATCGGTGCGGCGCGCGAAGCGAAGCAAGACGGACGCTTCGATTCGATCGCGTCGTCGATCACATTCGCGGAAATTTCCAAACTCGTCAGCTAGGACGGCGTTCGCGCAAGAGCGTCATCGACGCATATGCGCCGATCCACGAACCTAGCGCGGCGAAACACACATAGAACCAATTCTGCGTGTAAGAAATAACCGCAAACGACGAGAGCAAGTACCATAATGCGCTCCAATTTGCCGCAGCAAACCGGCGCTTTCCGGCCACCGACGCCGAGAAAAAAACGTAGACGGCATCCGTGACGGCGGTCGCGAGGACGACGGCAATCGCGACCGCAGGGGTGATAGGGGCTACGTGCGGCACCATGTCAGCGATGAACCGGCATTGAGAACCCGGCGCGCTGGGCATCCTCCGACCAGCGTGCCGTGACGCTCTTCAATCGCGTGTAGAATCGGACGCCTTCGGCGCCGTGAATGTGATGATCGCCGAAGAGCGACGCTTTCCATCCCCCGAAACTATAGAACGCCATCGGCACCGGAATCGGCACGTTGATGCCGACCATACCCGCACGCACGTTGCGCTCGAAGTAGCGCGCATGCGCGCCGTCGCGCGTGAAGATGGATGCGCCGTTCCCGTACTCATGGCCGTTGACAAGCGTGAGCGCATCGTCGAGCGAGCCCGCGCGAACAACCGACAACACAGGTCCGAAGATTTCGTCGCGATAGATGCGCATTGCGGGCTTCACTGCGTCGAAGAGCGTTGGACCGAGGAAGAACCCCGGCCAAGACGTTGCCGAATGCGTGCGTCCGTCGACGATCAGCGTCGCGCCTTCTTCAACGCCGATGCGCACGTAATCAGCGACGCGGTCTCGGTGCTGCCGCGTAACAAGCGGTCCCATTTCGACGCCGTCTTCTTCACCTGGCCCGACGCGCAACGTGGAAAGACGCCGCGAAATACGATCGACGATCGAATCGGCAGTAGCATCACCGACAGCTACTGCAACCGAGATCGCCATGCACCGCTCGCCGGCAGAGCCGTACGCGGAACCAACGAGTGCATCCGCCGCTTGATCGAGATCGGCGTCAGGCATCACGACGAGATGATTTTTGGCTCCGCCCAATGCTTGCACGCGTTTGCCGTTTTCGGTCGCAACGTCGTAGACGCGGCGCGCAACCGGCGTCGATCCGACGAAGCTGACCGCAGCGACGAGGGGATGGACGAGCAACGCGTCGACCGCGACAGCATTTCCATTCACGACGTTGAAGACGCCCGCAGGTGCTCCCGCTTCCGTCATGAGGCGTGCCATTTCGATTCCGAGCGACGGGTCGCGCTCGCTCGGTTTCAACACGAATGTATTTCCGCACGCGACCGCGACCGGGAACATCCACATCGGCACCATCGCGGGAAAGTTGAACGGCGTAATACCGGCGCATACCCCGAGCGGCTGACGCAATGCATAGGCATCGACATCGCGTGCAACGCCGGGGCTGAATTCGCCCTTGAGCAGCTGCGGAATGCCGCATGCGAAATCGACGACTTCGAGTCCGCGCGCAATCTCCGCTCGTGCGTCGTCGAGCGTTTTCCCATGTTCGCTTGTTACGATTGCGGCAAGACGGTCGATTTCGGCGCGCATCTTCTCGCGAAAGGCGAAGAGCACGTTCGCGCGTTGCTGAGGCGGAGTCGCGGCCCATGCGGGCCATGCATCGTTCGCCGCGCAAACAGCGGTGTCGATCACCGACGCATCCGCAAGTGCTACCTCCGCGCGTACGTCTCCGGTCGCCGGATTCCAAACAGCGACGACATCAGCCGAGGCGGGGACG
Organism: Vulcanimicrobiota bacterium; assembly: GCA_019232905.1. Classification (GTDB taxonomy): domain Bacteria; phylum Vulcanimicrobiota; class Vulcanimicrobiia; order Vulcanimicrobiales; family Vulcanimicrobiaceae; genus JAMXLG01. Next base: position 2,294 of record JAFANA010000072.1, on the reverse strand, counting down.
TCTTTCCCTGCGATGTAGTGACCAATCGAACGCGCCGCTACGCGCATGAGAATTCTTCCAGGACATCGCCGAGCGCATTGACGCCTTCACGTAACTCTTCGCGCGAAATGGTGAGCGGCGGCGTGATCAAGATCACGTTGTAACGCCCGAATGCATAGACTCCGCGTTCGCGCAGCTTCGCTAGGATCGTGCCGATCGGCCCCGGATTTGGCCCTTGCCATGGTACGACCGGTTCGCGCGTTTCCCGGTCTTTGACGAGTTCCACAGCCCAAAACGCGCCGACACCGCGCGCGTCACCGATGACCGGCGCGCGTGCGGCGACTGCAGCGAGATCCTCGCGAATCCACTCCTCGATCTCTCGCGCGCGCTCGAACAGATGCTCCGACTCATATGCGTCGAGAGCTGCATTCGCAGCGGCAATTGCAAGCGGATGTCCGGAGTAGGTGTGCCCGCACGGGAGTGGGCGGGTGTCAAAAAATTGCGCCAGCGTTTCCCGAACGAGCACACCGCCAAGCGGGACGTACGCCGAGGTCGAGGCTTTCGCAAACGTGATCATATCGGGTTCGATCCCGAACCGCACCGCCGCAAACGCCGCGCCGGTCCGCCCGAATCCGCACATTACTTCATCGAAGATCAAGACGATTTCGTGTTCGGTGCAGATTTCACGCACGCGCTGCAGATATTCGACCGGAAGCGGAATTGCGCCATTCGTTCCGACGACCGGTTCGATCAAAATCGCGGCAATGGACTTGGGGTTTTCGTACGTCAGTACGAGCTCGAGATGCGCGATCGCACGCTCGATTTCAGTCTTCGGATCGCGCGTATCGAAAGGGCTGTTGTAGATATTCGGCGCGAAGAAATGCACGATACCCGGAATGCCGGGCTCGTTCGGCCAGCGGCGATTCTCGCCGGTCAGCGTTCCGGCGCCGGGCGCGGAACCGTGGAACGAGCGGTACGCGGCAAGGACCTTGTGCCGTCCCGTAATCGTCCGCGACATCTTCACCGCATCTTCGTTCGCCTCGCCGCCGCCGGTCGTAAAGAATGCGCGCGCGCCTTCTTTCCACGGCGCATGCGACGACAAGCGCTCAGCATAGCGCGCACGGGTTGCGTTGAAGAATTGCGGTGACGCATAGCACAACCGTGCCGCCTGGTCGGCAATTGCGCGCGTAACCGTTGGATGCGCGTGACCGAGATTTACTGCGACGAGACCGGCGGAAAGATCGAGATAGCGTTTTCCATCGACGTCATAAAGATACGATCCCTCGCCGCGTTCGATTGACGGCATATCGATCGTTGCTTGCACCGACCACGGCGTGAGCACGTGGCGGCGATGGAGAGCACCAATATCGCGAAGCATTGAGGTCATAACGGTTCTCCGACGGTTTTACGGCGTGTCATTGCATAGAGCACGAGCCCGAGGACGAGATAGACTAGAAAGAGGTACGGGAAAACGTTCGTGGGCGGCGGCGGCATGGGGTAAAACAGCGTGACGGCGGCGGCGAGCAAAAACGCGCACGAAGCGATCGACGCAACCACGTGGATCGGTTTGAGTTCGCCGATACGCTTGAGGAGTTTCGGTGCTGCAATCGAGATCATCAAATACACGGCGATGAAGCTCAGCGAACTGAGCGTTCCGCAAAAGTTGAAAATATCGATCGGCGCGACGCCGCCGAGATACATCGCAAGACCGATCGCAAACATTGCCACCACGACGGCCGCAAGGGCAACATGCGGCGTGCGAAAGCGCGGATGGACGGAGGCAAACACCTTCGGAAGCAGCCCGTCCTCCGACATCGGCAAAATGATGCGCGCCGAGGTGTTCACGCACGCGAGCGCGACCGAGAACGAGCTGCAGATCGCGCCGATGGCAATCGGAATCTTCAAATACCCGGTGTTGAGCACATCGGCGAGATTCCAGAGCGGCATACTGAGCTGATCGAGCGGCGGTTTGGAACCGCGCAACCCAAGGATCTCGGCGTACATTGCAAAGACGAAGAACGCTGCCGCGATGACGACGCTGAAGATAACCGCGCGCGGAATTGTTTTGAGCGCATTGCGCGCCTCATCGCCGAACGCCGTGGCGCTTTCGAATCCGACGAAACTGAAGATTGCGGTCGCAATACCGAGCCCGATGCTCGCGCGCCCCACACCTTGCAAGCGAATCTGCGCGACGTCGACGACGCCGTGTTTCACGAACACGGTCACGATCAATATGCAGATAATCGCGACGGAGATCGTCTCGAGCACCAGCATGACGACCGTGGAGAGCGCGACGTCGCGCACCGCGAGCAGCA
>JAFANA010000010.1 GCA_019232905.1 Vulcanimicrobiota bacterium | reverse complement strand
CGACGCCGATTTTCCTCCGCGCGTTCGTCTGCTCGATCCGATCGCCGCGCGTACCGGCTACTCGATTCCGGTCATCGAATATGCGCTCGATCAGTTGTTCAATTCGATCGGTGCGCGCGATCTCGAAGCAACGATTGCAAACGAACTCGGTTCACTCGAGATTCTCGACCGTTTCACCGAGCGTCAGTCGCGCAGCAAAGCCTTGGCACGCTCCGTTGGCTCGGTCTGTGTCATCTCGAGCCGGACGACCATCGGCGTCGCAATTCTTCCGGCCGTCTTTGCGTTGTGTGCGAAATGCGAGGTGCTGGTCAAAGATCGTGAAGACGGGCTCGTACGGGCCTTCTTCTCGACGTTATACGACGAACTCGATGAGTTTCGCGCGGCGGCGCGCGCGCAGACGTGGAGCGGCGATGACGACGCCGTCGATCTCGCGCAGTTCAAGGTGGTCGTTGCGTTCGGCAGCGACTCGACGCTGATACGCATCGCGCAGACTACGGCGCCGAGCACGTTCATCGGTTACGGATCCAAGGCGACGATTGGATATGCCGGGCGCGACGCGCTCGCCGATGAGGCCGCAGCAAGGGCGATTGCGGAGGGCGCAGCACGCGATCTCGTGCTGTATGAAAGTGAAGGGTGCTTGTCGTTACACGCGCTCTTTGTCGAAGACGGCGGAGCGGTCACGCCTCAACAGTTCTGCGCTTTGCTCGCCGAAGCCGTCGAACGCGCGGCGATCGAGTTTCCTCCGGGTGCGCGCGACGCACGCGCGAGCGCCCGTATTGCGAATGCACGTAACCTCGCGGCCTTCCGGTCGGCGATCGGTCGCGGCGCCGTCTTTTCGGACGAGCGCGCGAGCTATCTTGCCGTGCTCGATCCGCCGCAGAACGAACCGCCGGCATTTCTGCCGCGCGCGCTCGCCGTTCACACCGTCGACTCACCGGACGACGCCGTCGCGTACGTGCGCCGTCACGAGTTGCCCCTTGAAGCGGTCGCGGTTGCGGGAGTACGCGACGACATCATCAATGCGGCACTTTCGCTCGGTGTCAATCGCATTACGTCGTTCGGTGAACTGCAACGACCACCCGCGAGCGGGAACCACGGAGGACGGGCGCGCATTGCGGACTTCGTTCGCTGGGTGAGCCTGGAAACGTGAAGAACGAATTCGAAGCCGTCCGCGGTGCTATTCCCGGCCCGCGAACTGCTGCGTTGCAGGAGCAACTCGCGCAGTACGAATCGCAAAACGTCACGTTCTTGAGCGACGAGTTCCCGGTTTTCTGGGAATCGGCATCGGGCTCGACGGTGACCGACGTCGACGGCAACCGCTTCATCGATCTGACGTCCGCGTTTGGCGTAGCGAGCGTCGGTCATTCGAATCCGAGCGTCGTTGCCGCGATCACGCTTCAGGCGAACGCGTTGATGCACGGCATGGGAGATGTACACCCTACGGAGGTGCGTTCACGATTGCTGGAACGTCTGGCACGTTTGCTGCCCGGCGGTTTGAGCAAAACGTTTCTTGCAACAACGGGATCGGAAGCGGTAGAAGCCGCGCTGAAAACCGCCGTCATCGCGACCGCTAAGCACCGGTTCCTCGCCTATCGCGGTGCCTATCATGGACTGTCGCTCGGCGCGTTGACCGTTTCCGGCATCGAAAAATTCGTCGAACCGTTTCGCGGCCTGGTTCCTCACGAGACGACATTGCTTGATTATCCCGATGCGCAACGCATTACGTTGGGCGACGCAACCGCGCAACTCGAGCGGCAAGCCGGCGACTGCAGTGAAATTGCAGCGCTGATCATCGAACCGCTGCAAGGACGCGGCGGCTGCATTCTTCCTCCGAAGGGGTATCTCGCGCACGTTCGCCGCTTTTGCGACGAACGCGGCATCCTCATGATCGCCGACGAGATTTACACCGGCTTCGGACGCACGGGTTACTGGTTCGCCTGCGACGCTGAAGGTGTGATTCCCGACATCGTGTGCATCGGCAAGGCGATGGGCGGTGGATTTCCGATCAGCGCGGCGGTCGCGCGCCCCCCGATTATGGACGTGTGGCCGCTTTCGACCGGCGAAGCGCTTCACACCTCGACCTATTTGGGAAATCCGATGGGATGCGCTGCCGCACTTGCGACGATCGAAGAACTCGAACGCGGACATCTCCCGCAACGCGCGCGTGAACTCGGCGACCTGCTCGGGTCACGACTCGAGCGTCTCCTCGCGCATGACAACGTCGTTGCCGTCCGTGGGCGCGGTATGATGTGGGGCGTGCAGCTTCGCAGCGCAGCCGAGGCGGACCGCGTCGTTAAACGCGTCCTTGCGCGCGGCGTCATTCTACTTCAAGCGGGACCGGCAGGCGACGTCCTCTCGATCACGCCGCCGCTCGTTATCGACGAATCCGTCCTTATTCGCGCTCTCGACATTATCAAAGAGGAACTGTGAAAACGTATCGCGTTGGCATCAGCGGCGCCGGATTCGGCGTGAAAGCTCACCTTCCGGCCTTGCTCGCGCACCCGCGCTTCGAGGTCGTTGCGCTCGCGTCGCCGTCCTCGGCGAAGACGATTGCAAAGGAACGCAACATTCCGCACGCGTTCGCCGGCACGGCCGAGATGGTCGACGGCTGCGAACTCGATTGCGTCGTCGTTGCATCGCCGCCGTTCGCGCACCGGGATGACGTGTTCGCAGCGCTCGATGGGCACAAGCACGTCCTATGCGAGAAACCGTTTGCGCTCAACGTCGAAGAAGCCGAAGAGATGCTCGCCGCCGCGCTCGATGCGCAAACGGCGTGCGGCCTCGCGCACGAATTCCGCTTCGTTCCCCAACGCATGGCAATCCAGCAATTGGTGGCAAACGGGCATCTCAAGCCGCTGCGCGAGATCGAGATTACGCAGCTCGCCACGTTTCTCAGTCGCGAAGGCCGGCGCAACCGCGGATGGTGGTTCGAACGCGAACGCGGCGGCGGCGTGGCCGGGGCATTGATGTCGCATGTAATTGACAGTGCGAATTGGACCGTCGGCCGTGCACCGAAGTCGGTCACCGGCTTCTTGCGTACGGCGAACCCGCAGCGCACGGACGAACACGGGACGTTCACCAGCACCGTCGATGACGGAACGTTTGCGTTGCTCGACTATGGTGACGGGCTGATCGGCCGGTTATCGGTGGACGCAACGACGGCCGTCGAGTCGTTCACGCTTGCCGTACATGCCGAAAACCGTACGGCGGTGGCGAGCGGCAAAACGATCGTCGATATGACGCTGTACTCGATCGATGAGGAAGAGACGAACGAACTCGAGTGCAAACCGTCCCCGTACGCGAAGTTCACCAGCATCAATCCAAATGTTCCGCTGCTGATGGAACTCTACGACGAGTGGATCAAGCAAATAGAAACGGGTGCGAGCGCCCTCCCAACATTTGAAGAAGGCCTCGAAACGCAGCGCGTGCTCGCCGCTATCGGCTACAGCATTCCAACCTAGAACGGCGGCGGATTCGGATCGCCGGACGCGACCGCCATTGCGCGGTACACGTTGAGGCGTCCGCAGCCCTGATTCGGGTCGCCGATATCGTCCGCCGTCGAGCAGAGCAGTTGTTTCATCGCGGCCGGCGTTCCGTACGCGGCTGCATTGACGGAAAGTACGAGCGCCGCAGCGCCGGCAACGTGCGGCGTCGACATCGACGTCCCGGCGATCAGAATGCTGCAGTCGGTTGCTCCGGTCGATGGATCCGGCGCGCACGCGCCGTCGAAGTTGCCATCGAAGGGTGTGGTCGTCCAAATGTTCTCGACCCACTGCAAATAGTAGATCGTCGGACTGCTGCCGTCGCCGTCTCCGCCTGGAGCGACGATTCCCCAAGACGACGCACTGCGCAGCGAGTTCGTCGAGCCGAAATTCGCATAACTCGGCACGTACTCCGTGCGGGTTCCCGTGAAGCCGCTTGCATTCGGATTACCGTCGTTGTATGAGCTCGCGCCTACCGCGATGACCCCGCTATCGCATCCCGGCGGCGTTACGGGCGCGCCGCCGTCGTTTCCGGTTGCCGCAACGACGATGACATTGTGGGCGATCGCATTTGCGACCGCAGTTCCTTCTAGCGTGTCAGGATCTACACCGTTCGTACACGTCGAACCATCGGCTCCAAGACTCATACTGATGATATTCGCACCATTTGCGACCGCGTCGTTGATCGCGCTCGCGATATCGATTGTCGAGGTTCCGCATTGCCGGTCGGTCGTCGGAGGATGCGCGCAGTTGTCATCGGGCGTGGGAAACACACGGTAAAGCATCAACGCGACGCGTCCGGCGTCTCCTACGAAGCCGTATCCATTATTGATTGCTGCGGCCGCGATGCCCGTGACGTTGGTTCCGTGGCCGTCAGGGTCCGTAACGAACGTGCCCGTGCTTTGCTGCGTACCATCCGGAGTCGAGATAAAGCACTGTGTGCGGACGATGTCGTCTGCAGCCAAATCCGGATGCGTCACGTCTTCGCCCGAGTCAATGATCGCAAGCTTCACGTTCGTCGATCCTAGGCCATAGGAAAATGCGTGCTCGAGCTGCACGATGTGCATGTCCCACTGGCCGCCGGCCAAGTCCGTTTGATACAAGGGCGGCGCGCTTCCGCTAAGACCCGCAAAATACGGATCGGTGGTGAGCGTCGGCCCTTTCGTTTGCGCATACACGCGGTGCACGTCGCTGACTGCGACGACGCCCGGAACGGACTTCAGTTGCGTCTTCACGGATTGCGGATCTGCGCTTCCGGCGCCGATGATTCGCACCGTGTGGCCGACGCGATCGAAGGTCAGTGCGCTGCCCGTACGAGCGCCGAGATTGCGAGCGCGGCTTTGAATCGCGCCGTCTACGCTCGTTGCGTTCGACGCATACGTTACCGCAAGCAGATTGCTTTTTGTCTGCGCCTCGCTTCGTGGGCCGCGATACATACGCCGCCGCACCGTTGTTGCAGTCATGGATGATGCGCGACCGGAAGCTGCAACGCCGAACGACGTTGCAGAACTGGGGCAAGTGTACGCCACCGGTGCGGGTGGCGGAGTGGGCGTAGATGGCGTGCTCGTCGGCGGAGTTCCGCCTCCGCCGCCGCCGCATGCGGTCACAAGCAACGAAATCGTCGCAACGAGGGCGGTTGGTTGAATGATTCGCACGTTCACAAGGGCAGTCTCCGAGCTTGTAGCCTACCCCGAGAAGGTTGGTATTACATGAGCCGTTCGTTAATCGGTGTGCGCAACTCGCGCCACAAGAGACCGAGCGCCATAACGGTCGCGCGCCGCTGAACGGTGTCGCGATCGCCGGAGAACGTAAACGAACGCGCCGTCGTGCGCTCCGGATCCGCAATGCCGAACCACACCAGTCCGACGGGCTTCTCGTCGCTGCCGCCGGTGGGCCCCGCAATGCCGGTGGTCGACATACCGTATGCCGTGTGGATGCGCGCACGAATTCCTTCGGCCATTTCACGCGCCGTCTGCTCGCTCACTGCGCCGAAACGAGCAAGCGTCTCTTCGGAAACGCCGAGTTCCGCAACTTTCACCGAATTGTCGTAAGCCACGACCCCGCCCAAAAACGTTTCCGATGATCCTGAGAGTCGCGTTAGTGCTGAGGCAATGCGTCCGCCGGTGCACGACTCTGCAACGGAGATCGTTGCTCCTTGGCTGCGCAGCAACTCCGCAATCGCCGATTCGATGGTGACTTCGTCGGCGCCGAAAATAAAACCGTCGAGCCGCTCCTCGATCGTTCGCTGAAGCGGTGCGATCATGGCTTCCGCTCCTTCACGTGATGCGGCCTTCGCCATGATCTTGACGTCACACAGGCCCTCGTGCGCGAGCACCGCGATCTTCGGATTCTCTCCGGCGCGAAAGAGATCCGCGATCCGGTGATCGACTTCGGATTCCCCGATGTTGATCGTGTGCAAGACGCGCGTAAAAATTGCGTTCTGCACACCGTAACGTTCGCACAGAAACGGTATGAGGAGCCCGGTCAACATCGGTTTCATTTCGCGCGGAACGCCGGGCATCGAGGCAATAAATTTCCCCGACGGCCCGAAAGCGACGAACCCGGGGGCTGTGCCTCGAGGATTTTCCAGCACAAAACTCCCGCGAGGCACCTCCGCCTGTTTGCGATTGTTCTCGCGCATTTCCCGCCCGATCTTTGCAAAGAATTCTTGCATCTGGCGCAGTGATGCTTCGTCCAATTGCGTGTCGATACCAAGGGCGTCGCACACCGCTTCTTTCGTCAAGTCATCGATGGTCGGACCGAGTCCGCCGGTCGTGATGACGCCGTCGACGCGTTCGAGTGCCGAGCGCAACGTATTGGCAATGCGCGTGCGATTGTCGCCGACGGTATGCGTTCCCAACACATCGATTCCGGCATCCGCGCACTGTTGCGCGATGAAGACCGTATTGGTATCGGTCAATTGTCCGAGCAGCAGCTCGGTGCCGACGGCGACGAGTTCAACGGCGAGCGGCACGCGGACGCATCCCTTCCAGTTCCTCTTCGAACCATTGCGGATACGAGAAGTTCACTTCAAGGTCAAAGCCTTCCGCGGCATCGATCATCGCTTTGCGGCGTACGGCACTCTGATCCGCTCCCGGATGCGCGCGCTTGACTCGCGTTTTTTGCGTCGCCAAGCACTCGATGAACCGCGCGAACGTCGCATCCATCGCCCGCTGAAGCCGAATCTTCATTCGCTTTCCCACGCGAGGCGCGAGTCCCGTCGTCGAAATCGCGACGCGCACGGGCCCGGCTTTGGCAATCGCTGCCATGGCGACGAAGCCGAACTGCGGCTGATCGATGCAGCATAGTAGGAACCGGTGGCGATCGGCGAGCGCACGCAAGCGGGCCGAAAGCTGCGCGTCCTGCGGCGTGGAGATCACGAAAAACGCATCGATCACGTCCTGGTCGCGCAAGGTCGCCGGCTCGGTTATCCAGAGAACGTCGGCGCCCGATTCACGCAGCGCTTCTTCTTTTTCGATCGCTTCGCGGTCGTCGCGTTCGCCGATCACGACGCAGCGGCGCCCCATCAGGTTGAGGCTGACCGGAAAGAACGCGGCTTGATCGAGGGCCGGCATCGCTTCTAGAAATCCACCGGCCGCAAGTAGAACTCGTTGATCGCCGTGTTCGTCAGCATCGCGGTCGTCGGCAGATGACGTTTCCAATGCGTCGAATCGACGCGGCGGCGTACGGTTGCGACGTCACGTTCGTCGAATCCGCGCTCGACGAGTTGCGCGTCGCTATAGCCGAGCAGCATCTGCGCAAGAATCGCATCCGCTTGCGCGTACGTAATGCCGAGATCGCCTTCGTCGGTTTGGTTCGCTTCCAAATCCGCGCTCGGCGCTTTCGCGATGAGCGCTTCCGGTACGCCGAGATAGCGCGCGAGATCCCAGACTTGTGTTTTGAACAAATCGCCGAGCGGATTTACCGGCGGCGTATCATCGGCGTGCCACGTGAAGTAGCCCAGCAATCGTTCCGTCTTGTTCCCGGTTCCGACGGGCAATGCGTCGAGTTTCGCCGATTGATCGAAGAGCACCAGCATGCGCGTGCGCGCCATGACATTCCCGCGACGGCGCGCGTCCGCGTCAGGTTCGAACTGAAGATATCCTTCGACCGCGCCGGTAATTTCAATCGTGCGCGAATGTATGCCGAGGGCATCAACGACGAGTTGCGCATCGGAAAGACTTGCGGGACTGGACGAGCGATAGGGCATCCGAAATGTATACACGTTTTCCGGTCCGAGCGCCCGCGCGCACAGATACGCCGTCACCGCGGAATCGATGCCGCCGGAAAGGCCGACGACCGCGCGGCGAATCTTGCGCCTGGCGATCAACTCGTCGCGAAGGAATGCAACGAGCCACCGCGTCGCAAGTTCGCCGTTGATCCGCGGACCGTGCAACACCCCATCGAGCGACGCCGTGACTTCTACGAACTGCTTCATTGACGTCCTTTCGGAAGCGGCAGTTCCTCGTCGAGAATCAAATCGGGAAGCACCGCGTTCAAATCGCCGAGCAGCGGCAAACTCGCGCGCGCAAGATCGCCTTCGCGCGGATCGATAAAGCCGCGCACGACGCACTCTCCGATATCCGGACCTTCGACTTGCACGCGTCCCCACGGATCGATGACCGATGACGATCCCGTCATCCCTTTCCCGCCCTCGAATCCCGTCAGCCCCGCGTAGAGCACGTACACGCCGTGTTCCGCAGCGATCGCGCGCAGCACTTCGCGCCAACGGGTAATCGACGTCAACTCACCGTCGCCTTCGATTCCGCGCCCTGGAGAAGCGGAGGGAATGATGATGATGCGCGCGCCTTTCACCGCGGCGATCGTCGGCATGATGGCGTGCCAGGAATCTTCGCAAATCAACATTGCGGCGCGTCCCAGGCGCGTCTCGAACACCGAGAGGTGGCGGCCGCGCGAAAGAAAGCGCTCCTCATCGAAAACACCGTACGTCGGCAAGAACATCTTGCGATGCACGTGCACGATTTCGTGCTTGCCGCCGCCGACGCGCAGATAGATGGCACTGTTGTAATAGGTGCCGCCGTCGTTTTCGAAAAACCCGCTGCATAACTCGACCGGCGAGTCACCCGCACCGTCTTCCCATGCGCGCGCAAGATCCGCCGCGAAACGCTGCGCGGGCAGAGCGAGATCGTAAACGGCGCCTTCGAGAAAATAACCGGTGGTAGCTGCTTCGGGAAGCACGACCATATCGGGCGGCGTCGACTCGGTGACCAGTTGTGAGAATGTTTCCGAGATGCTCTCGAGGTTCTCGGTATAGCGTCCCTTCGCCGGCTGCACCTGAACGATGCAGACATTGCCGACGCGCGGCGTTTCGGTGACGTTAACCGGCGGTTCCACTGGTTGCGACCTCGATCATCTGATCCTCGGGCCCCCGCACGCCGCACTTTACTGCGCACTCCTCCGCCGGATACGTCCAAATCTCCGAGAGCGTCGGATGCAAGTGCGGAATGCGCATGAACTGCTCGACCGTTGCGTTGTAATTCATTGCAACGATCACCTCGTGAATCAATTCCGACGCCTGAGGTCCGATCACCGCAGCGCCGAGAATTTCACCGGTCGTCGGATCGGCCATCATCTTCACGAATCCGTCGGTCTTATTCAACGTCATCGCTTTGCCGTGTTCCGAAAACTCGTAGTGTCCGCGTACGTAGGGAATGCCCGCGCGCACGAGTGATTTCTCCGTTGCTCCGACAACCGCGACTTGCGGATCGCTGAAAACCGTATGCGCGGTGATGAGGCGATAGTCGGCTTCTTCGTTTCCGGCGTCGACGGCATTGCGGGCTGCGATTTCTCCCTGATAGATTGCGACGTGCACGAGCGCGTAATCACCCGTCACATCGCCGACGGCGAAAATATCCGGGTTGCTCGTGCGCAGTTGGAGATCCACATCGATTCCGGAAATCGGATGATGCGTGACGCCCGCAGCGTCGAGCCCGAGACCTTCGACGTTCGGCACGCGGCCGAGCGCGTAAAAAATCTCTTCCGCCGCGAACTCGCGTTCTTTACCGTCGACGTTCGCGATTACGACCTTCAGACCGTCGCGCACTTCGACGCGCTGCAACACCGCGCGCGTGATGACGTCGATCCCTTCCCGGCGAAAGCACGCCGTCAACTCGTCACCAATGTCGTCATCGGTGTCGGTTAGCAGATGGCCGCTGCGAATAATCATCGTCGTCTTCGCGCCGACGCGCGAGAGAAATTGTCCGAGTTCGCACGCGGTGTATCCGCCGCCGAGCACGATCACCGACTTCGGAATCTGCTCGAGTTCGAGTAACGAGTCGCTATCGAGATATCCGGCCTCGGCAAGTCCCGGCAGGACCGCCGGCGCAATCGAACTTCCCGTCGCAACGATGAACTTCGGCGCGCGAAGGACGGTACCGTCACCGACCTGCACTTCCTTCGGCGAGGTGAACGTCGCGCGCCCCATATAGGTTGGGAAACTGTCGATTCCCGCGATGCGGTAATCCGCGAAATCTTTGACGAGCACGCGTTTACGCTGCGCGATATACGGCATGTCCGCGGTAATCGCGCCGCCAACGCGAATGCCGAGAGCGCTCACCTGCTGCGCGTCGTACATCGCGTCACTCGATGCGAGATAGGCTTTGCTCGGCATGCATCCGCGCAAAATACAAAGGCCGCCGAGCGGCCCTTGGTCGACCAAGGCAACCGAAGCGCCGCTGTCGCGGGCGGTTCTCGCGGCTGCATACCCGCCCGAGCCGGCACCAACGACGACTAGATCGTAATCCTGAATGTCCATCCGACCCTCGTAACGCCGCGACGCGGCGAAAGGTTGAGCGCTAGCGGCCGCTCGGGCGCGCGCCGAGACGATGCACCGATTCGATCATGCGCACCGTACCACCGGCGTGCACGAGAATCGAATGCGTGCGCGCGTGATTTCCGAAAAACCGCACGCCTTCCATCAAGTCGCCGTCCGTGATACCGGTCGCACAGAAAATTACGTCGTCGCTCTTGACCAGATCGTCGATCTCGAGCACGCGATCGAGATCGCCGAAGCCCATAGCAATCGCTCGCTCGGCCTCTTCCTGGTTACGCGGCTGCAGCCGGCCCATGAAGTTTCCGCCGAGGCACTTAATCGCTGCGGCCGCAAGCACGCCTTCGGGAGCACCGCCGGTGCCCATCGCCACATGGATGCCGGTCGTCTCGATAGCCGTCGCGATGCATGCGTCGACGTCGCCGTCCGAGATCAGCTTGATGCGGGCGCCGGCCTCGCGCACTTCGCGGATCAGCTCGGCATGGCGCGGACGATCGAGGATGACGACGCAGATGTCGTTGAGCGGCTTTTCGAGCGCGTTCGCAACCGCTTCGAGGTTTTCGCGAACGGGGGCATCGATGTGAACGAACTCGGCCGCCTTCGGACCGACAGCCAGTTTCTTCATATATGAATCGGGCGCGTGGAGCAGGCCGCCCCGCTCCGCGATCGCCATGACGGCAATCGAATTGGGCAACCCGTTCGCGACCAGATTCGTCCCTTCGACCGGGTCGACCGCGATGTCGACCGGCACTCCGCCGCGGCCGACTTCCTCGCCGATGTAGAGCATCGGTGCTTCGTCGCGCTCGCCTTCGCCGATCACGATGCGGCCTGCGATATCCATCTTGCCGAGGGCCTCGCGCATTTTCTCGACGGCCGCACCGTCGGCGGCATCACGTTCACCGCGCCCCATCCAACGGGAAGCGGCCAAGGCAGCGCTCTCAGTAACCTTAACAAAGTCGAGGGAGTTGACCATGCCCCCGGCTCTACAAGGCAAGCTGCGCTTTTCCTGTGTGTAGGTGCGATGCCCGCCGCTCCGGAAAAAGGTGCGCCGTGTCTGCCCGTATTCAAGCGTCGCGCGCGCCGGTTCACCTTGGAATTCTCGCCGAATTGACGAGCGCGGGAACGCTCCCGCTTGCCGTCGTTTCGGCCGCCGGCATCACGCTCGGATTCTTCGCGTGGCTCATGCTCGTCGTGCCGCGCCACGATGCGCTGCTCTCCAACGTCGGACTGCTGGTCTCGGTCGTGCTCACGACCGGCGTCGTGCTCTTTGCGTGGGACGGCTATGCGAAGTACTTCTCGCGACGCACCGGCATCACGTTCGCGCGCTCGCTGCAGTACGACGCCATCAGCTGGGCACCGTTCCTCCTGCTGTGGCTCTCGTTCGTGCTTTCGCCGAACTTCACGCGCGGCGGTTCGACGGTCTTCGCCATCGCGCTTGCGCTCTTCGGGATAGCCAAAGTCTTGGTCGCCGCGCGCTTCAACCAGACCGTGCGCGAAGTGTTGATCGATTTCGTTGCCACGCGAACGGCGGTCATTGTCATTGCGGAACTTGCAGCTGTCATCATCGGACAGCGCGCGGGCACACACGTCCAAGAGTCCTCAAATCTCTTGCTCAACGTGTGGGGCCGGTGGGACGCAGTTCACTACCTGGATATTGCGACGCAGGGCTACCAGGGAACCGACATGGCGTTCTTTCCGCTCTTTCCGCTCATGATTCGCATTCTCGGCGGGTTGATCGGAAATCATCTGGTCGCCGGTATCCTGATCGCGAACGGTTCATTCTTCTTCGCACTGCTCTATCTCTATAAACTGCTCGAGCACGAATACGACCGCTCCGTTGCGCGGCGCGCAATCTTCTACGTATCGATCTTCCCGACGGCGCTGTTCTTTTCGGCCGTCTACACCGAGTCGCTGTTCTTCATGTTGACGGTCGCATCGTTTTATTACATGCGTGCGCATCGCTGGTGGCTCGCCGGCATCATCGGGTTCTTCGCGTCGATGTCGCGCGTGGAAGGCGTCCTGCTCGTGGTCCCGTTCGTGATCGAATGGTACGCCCAGCACCGCAATAATCTAAGCGATCGGCGCGGATGGATGGATCTGCTACCGGCTGCGGTGATTCCGCTTGGGCTCGTGCTCTACTCGGCGTATCTCTGGGTGCTTCGCGCGGATCCACTGTACTTCTCGCACGTGCAGATTCACTGGAACCGGCACTTCGCGCCGCCATGGGTCAGCGTGATCAATGCGTTCGCGAAGATTGCGCACGCGACGCAAGCCCAAACGATTGCGAATCAGACGCTCGAGATCGTCTTCACCGCGCTGATGATCGGTGTGCTGCTCGGCGGGTGGCGGCAATTGCGCCCGTCCTATATCGCCTATATGGCGCTTTCGATTCTGATTCCGATGTCGACGTCGAGCTTGATGAGCATGCCGCGTTTTGCGCTCGTGCTCTTCCCCATGTTCGCGATCCTCGCGCGCTGGGGAGAACGTCCTGCGGTCAACAACCTGATCGTCGCGCTCTCGCTTCCCCTCCTCGGTCTCTTCACCGTCCTCTACGCAGATTGGTATTGGGTTGCATAACAGTCTTACGTCGATCGCCGGGCGCCGCGGCGTCCGTCAATTCGTTAAATTCGGCATCGTCGGTGCATCGGGATTCCTCGTCAACTTCATCGTCTTCACGCTGCTGCAGAAGGTCGACCCGCAACACGATCAGGCGCTGCACTACTACGTGCTCTACTCGATCGCGTTCATGTCCGGCGGCCTCTCGAACTATTGGCTCAACCGTATTTGGACGTTCCGCTCCACCGGCCACGCCGTGCACGAGGGCGCAAAGTTTCTGACGGTCTCGCTCATCGCAATGGTCGTCGGCTGGATCGCTTCCGCTGCAGTAGCGCCGTGGCTCGGCCACGGGCATCGCACATGGTTCATCGGTACGCTGGCCGGCATCTTCGTCAATTTTTTTGTAAACAAGTACTGGACGTTTAAGGACAATGGCGGTTCAGACGCCTAGCGCCGCCGAGACACGTTCGCAGCCCTCACCAGCACTTCACCGGGACTTCTTCGACAAGTATTTCTTATGGATACTTGGCGCGGTTGTGTTGCTGGCGGCCGTGTTGCGATACAAGGGGATTTATAGTCCGATTCTCGATCATCCCGGATGGCGTCAGGGTGATACGGCGAGCATCGCGCGCAACTTTGCGTTGCTGCAGTACAACATTCTGTATCCGCAAACGAACTACAACGGGCCGCCGCCGAACTACGTCGAGCTGGAATTGCAAATCGTGCCGTTTCTCGCCGCCGCGCTCTACAAGGTCTTCGGCGTTCACGAGATCTTCGGGCGGCTGATTTCGATCGCATTCTCACTCGGCACCGTTGCCGTCACCGGGCTCTTCGCGAGGTGGCTGTTCACCAGCAGCATCGCCGGAATCATCGCAGCCTTCTTCTACGCGACGTTTCCCGGAAGTCTGTACTACGGACGGACGTTTACGCCGGACACTACGATGGTCTTCTTCCTTACTGCGGCGCTCTATGTAACGACGCGGTTGATCGTCGAGGACGAAATTTTTTCACAGCGCTCGCTCGCACGCGCGACCGCGCTGCTGACGTTCGCGTATCTCGCGAAGCCGGTTGCCGTGGCCGGAATCGTACCGGTGATCGTGGCGCTATGGGAACGCGTACGCAGCGGACGCACGATGCGGCCGACGGCGATTGCCGTCATGCTCGTCGTCCCGCTCGTCATTCTGTATCTCTACGACGTGCGCGTCGGCGAACACGCCGAGTGGCATTGGGCGAGCGGCATCACGAAGCTGCACGTGATTCCGTCGCTGGTTGCGGCGCTCACACATCCATCGGCGTTCGTGGAAAAGCTGCAAGCGTTCCGGCAAGTGCTCGGGATGCTGCGCGTAACGATGCTTGGTTCGATCGGATTCTTTTTGTCGATCGCATCGTTCGTCGCGCTACCGTGGGTGCCGGCTCGCAGCCGCGCGATGCTATGGGGGTGGCTTGCAGGCGGACTCGCCTACACGTACGTCGTCGTCACGGTCGAGCGCGTCGACTACTACATGTATTTGCTGCTTCCCCTCTGCGCGCTCGTGATCGGCGGCGCACTCGCCGCATTCCTCGAACGCATGCTGCGAGCGGATGCCGCGCCCGCCGCGCGCTACGCCATCGCGTCGCTCGTTCCAATCGTCGCAATTGCTTCCGCGGTGGATGGCCACGCGGCCGTGCGTCCGTACTACACCTATAACAAACAAGCGTATCGCAACGCAGTCTTACTGGATCGTGCGCTGCCGAAAGGCGCGATCGTCGTCATCGGGCATTACGGCCCCGACGTGCAGTACTACATCAACCGCTACGGATGGGAAGAAGATCCGTATCTCTGGACGCCGTTCGACGAGCAAAGCGCGATCCGTAAGGGTGCGCGCTACTTCATCTCGATCGAAGACAACCGCTTCAGACGGAACCTCGAGCTCTGCGCCTGGATGTCGCGCTTCCCCGTAGACGCAAACGCGCCGGGTTGGCCCGTTTACCAGACCGATCCGGCGCGAGTGCTCCCCGGTGCACAAGCCTTTTGGCGCGCGTTCCGGAGCGCGGAACGCGTCGGCAAGGGACGTGCCTTTTTAAATGCTCACGGCGTATGCGAACTCCATCTCAGTCGCCACCGCAGCATCGGGTCGTAAGAAACTCTTGACGAACGCGTCGCGATGGCGCGCCATCTCACGGTAATAGCGCGGCGCGTCATCGAGCGACCCGCGGTGGGTGATCACGAACGACGGGTCGATCTCACCGCGCATAATGCGCTGAAGCAACGGCTTCATGTACCGCTGGACGTGCGTCTGCCCCGTGCGCAACTGCAGGCCTTTGCCGAATACGGTTCCCATCGGCATCATATCGACGAAGCCCGTGTACACGCCCGGAATCGAAACCGTTCCACCCTTCGCGCACGCGGTGATCGCTTCGCGGAGGACGTGCGAGCGATCGAGCTCCATGCGGAACTCTTGTTTCATTTTGTCGGCCATCGCGTCGGGTGTTACGGCATGCGCTTCCATGCCTACACAGTCGATACAGGCATCCGGGCCGCGGCCGCCCGTGCACTGATAGAGCGCTTCGAGCACGTTCGTGTCGTCGTGATTCACGGTCTCCGCGCCCGCTTCGCGCGCAAGATCGAGACGTTCATCGAAGCGGTCGATTGCGACGACGCGCGACGCGCCGAGTAAGAACGCGCTGCGAATTGCAAACTGACCGACCGGGCCGCATCCCCACACCGCAACGACGTCTCCCGGCTTGATGTTCGCATTCTCGGCCGCCATATAGCCCGTCGGCAAGATGTCGGAGAGATAGAGTACCTGCTCGTCCTCGAGTTCATCGGGAATCTTGAGCGGACCGCAGTCGGCAAACGGCACGCGAACGTACTCCGCTTGACCGCCGGAATAACCGCCGAAGAGATGCGAGTATCCGTACAAACCCGCCGACGAATACCCGTAGAGTTTTTCCACGATCTTGGCGCTGGGATTGCTGTTGTCGCAGAGCGAGTAGAGTTCGCGATGACACGGCTCGCATTGTCCGCACGAGATCGTGAACGGTACGACGACGCGATCGCCGCGTTTGAGATGCCGGACCGCGGGACCGACTTCTTCGACGATCCCCATGAATTCATGACCGAGAATGTCACCCGGCTTCATCATGAGGACATATCCGTTGTAGAGATGCAGGTCGGAACCGCAGATTGCGGTCGACGTCACCCGCACGACGGCGTCGTGCGGGTTGATAATTGTAGGGTCTTCTACATTCTCGACACGGACGTCGTGCGTTCCGTGCCATACAACCGCTTTCATTGGCGCGCCCCCGTCGCGATTTCGCCGGTTTCCAGCAACATTTTCATGCGACGCACGAGCTCTTTGACCTGATACTTCTCACCGTGCATCGCTACATGGAGTTCCGTACCGCGATTTCCTGGGGCTGCGATGAGAGCGAGTCTGCCGCTTTCCACGGGATGCGGCGCGCACGTCCATTCGATCAAGCGATTGTCGACGATGTCACGAACAACGGTGATGTCATCGCATCCGACGGATGCTTGAATCATCGAGTCGGTGAGACGGTCGATCACCGTTTCGCGATCGAGCGCCACCGTCATTGTCTGGGCCAGCATCGGGCGTTTTCCGCTCGCGTACGAGCGGATGATTCGCGCAGCTACCGCGACTGCAAGGGCACCGCCTGCAGCAATAGCTACATTTCGATACGTAGACTTCATGAGCACGCTTTTCCCCGGGTGAAACCCCGCTCATGCGTGATCGCCTGATTTCCTTGACCGCAATTGCGGCCGGCACCTATATCGTCTCGATATTATTTCGCCGCTTGCGTGCACAGCGATCCGACGGGCAAACGGCCGTTCTGACCGCGATGCGCACGGTTAGCGTCGCGCGTCAATCGTATCGAATGTAGTGAGTGCACGTTCGAACGCGTCCGGTGTTACGTGTACCGTACCGCGGAACGGATAATCTAGGCTCATTGTTAAGAAGATTACGAGCCCAATCAAGAAGGCGAGCGTTCCAACCATTGCGGTCTGCATGAACGACTGCTTGAAACCGAAGAGATACGTAAAGCCGACGGTAATGAAGCCGCCGAGAACCACAGTTATCCACATCAACCCGTTGAGTCCCGTAGCATCCTCCGTTAGACGCTCGTCGCGAGCGGAGAGCGACTCGGCCATCGCGGCGATCATCTGTTGGTGCAGATTCGTTTCGCGCGCGCCGCGCGGGTCAAACGTGGTCACGTCGCGTGATACGCGTTCGGCTTCAACTTCCGTGTCATCACTGGGATGGCCCGATTGCATCGCCGGCCATCCGCGAACGATTACGTCGCGCACATACACGCGGAGATCGTTTCGAAGCGGTCCCGCTCCCGGCAACGATGCTGCATCGCGATAGATCGTCGCCAGGTTACTAGCTTCGCGATACGTCACTTCTTGCGCGCCGCTAAAGCGTTCCCAGACGCCGATCGCGATGAAGCCCAAGACCACCGCGTAAATAACGCCGACGACGGCGAAGATGAAGCCGGTGAGCTCGTTGTGTTCGGTGAGGAGTTCGGGCGGTGCGAACCGGCGAGAAATCTTCGCAAGCAGCACCGAGAGGAGGACGAAGCCGCCCACGACGACCACCGCGCCGACCGGCAACGGAAGCCATTCGAAAAAGGCGACCGGGTGCGTCATGGCAAGGGCAAGAGTGATGCGGCGCCCGCAGAGGTCGTCGTATGCGCCGACTCCGGAATGCCGGCGCTGACCAGTTCGCGGTAGTTGATCAACCGGTTGGTATTGCGCGCGACGTCGAGTTCGAGCGAATAGCTGCGCTTGATCGCGCTCGTGAGATCTACCGTATCGTACGTGTACGAGAAGCGCTTGAGACCCGAGAGAATGCCTTTGTTCGTCGTATCGAGCTGCTCGTACGCTTTTTGAATCGTGGTGCCGGCCTCTTTATACGTCGGGTAATTCGAGATCACGATCTCACGTTTGAGCTTCGCGTCTTCGATCGTCGACTTGAGCCCCGCGAGACGAACGCTTCCCGGATCGACCTTTAGCCCTTCATCGAGCGTAACGAGCGCATCGTCGAAGTCGCCGCTCGTGTAGAGCTGTTGAGCGAGAGCACCGGACGCCTGAACGAGACCGGCCCTGGCCCGCGAATCCCTAGGATCGACGCGCAACGCGAGGCGGTACGAAAGTTCGGCGTCGCGCACGTTACCGCGATCCATCGCGACATCGCCTTGATGCACGCGCGTGTTGACGATCCAGTGCTCGACACCGCCCGCGCAGCCGGTAAGCGGCAATGCGGCGAGCGCGACCGCGAGAAGCTTAGAAGTGAACCACATTTGCGAACCGTGCGACATATTCGATTACCTGAGCGGCTGGGACGAAGATCAGTTGCGAGAGCAGCGAGCCGACGATTGCCGTCAAGCTCAAATAGAACACCATCGTACGGACTTCCTCGACCGTACGTTGGCCGTGAATCGCCTGATCCGTAATCATCGAAGACGTCGGATCGACGAAGAGCGTGAAGAGAATGGTCCCGGTCCCGTTGATGACGCCGGAAAGATTGCTTGCGGTGCGCGCGACATGCGGATCGAGCACCGAGGCAAGAAATGCGGCCGGAACGCCGATCGAGTATACAGCCGTAACCAAAACGTTCGCTATCAGCAAACGTCGCGGAACGAGACGCCAGTCGAACGAACGTAGCTGATGAAGCGACGGCAGATGCTGAGCCCTAAGCGCGTCGGCAACGTTCTTCACCCTGAGCAGTTGCGCGACGGCGTGCGGAATCGAGCCCCGTCGTTCAAAGGACTTTACGCCGCGCCGGAAGAGATACGTGAACATCGGCAAGAAGAGCGCGCATGCGATCATTCCGAGCGTTCCGCCGAACACGATCCAGCGCAGCTGCCACTCGAAAACGTGCTGCCACACAGCGAGGGCGGCTGGATCTCCCACAAGCTTCGTTGTTGCATTGCCGGCGTCATCGGAAAGCGGCCCGATAAAAAACACCGTGAAGAGGGCCGCGAGCCGGCCGACCACCATGAACAGGTTATAGAGCGAGATCGACGTGGCGATACGGAGCGTCTGTACTCCGGCGAGCCGCGCGGCATAGGCTCCAATCGTCACACCTTGCGTTATGAACGTGATGAGCATCGCGCCGAGGAGACGGCCTGACCACAAATGTGGGGTAACGTCGACGACCGTTTTGACGGTCTTCGCTATCGCGACTACGTTGTGGGTCGTCACGAAGCGTTATGCTGCGTCGCGATTGAACGCGATTGCTGCCTCGTCGACCGGGCCGAGAATGCACAGGCCGAGTTGATCTTCGGCGAAAAGTTCTTTCGAGATCTCCGTGATCTCCGGCGCGGTGACCGCGTCGATGCGTTCTTCGATCTCCTCGGGCGTCATGTGCCGCCCGAGGATAAACTCGTTGCGGCCGAGGCGAATCATACGGCTCGAAGTCGACTCGAGCGAGAGCGTGAGACTGCCCTTGATGTGCTCCTTCGCGAGTTGCAATTCGGCATCCGAGATGCGCACGTTTCGCAACGCGGCGAGTTGCTCGACGATCACGTCGATGCAGGGCTGCACGTTCTCGGGTGAGGTCCCGGCATAGACGCCGAAGAGTCCCGCTTCGCGATAGGCGGCTTGGAACGAATAGACGGTGTAGACGAGTCCGCGCTTCTCACGAATCTCTTGAAATAAACGGCTCG
>JAFANA010000069.1 GCA_019232905.1 Vulcanimicrobiota bacterium | reverse complement strand
ATGAAGCCGGCGTGTTTTTACGACATCGTGATGCAGGTGGCGATCATTCGGCCGGGACCCATACAGGGGCAAATGATTCATCCGTTTCTGCGCCGCCGTTCGGGGATGGAACCGGTCACGTATCCGCATCCGAAGTTGAAACCGGTGCTCGAACGGACACTCGGCGTGCCGTTGTTTCAAGAGCAGGGAATGCGCATGGCGATTGAAGCCGGCGGTTTTTCACCCGGTGAGGCAGATAAACTCCGGCGCGCGATGGGGCATAAACGCTCGCACGAACGCATGCGCGAGATCTATCCGAAGCTCGTGGAAGGCATGGTTGCCAACGGCATCGACCGCGCGGCCGCGGAGCAGCTGTTCCACATGCTCGAAGGATTCGCGGATTACGGGTTTCCGGAATCACACGCGGCGAGCTTCGCCTTGCTCGCGTACGCATCGGCGTACGTGAAGTGTCACTATCCCGCGATCTTTGCGGCGGCGATTTTGAACGTGCAGCCGATGGGATTTTACTCAACCGAAGTGCTCGTAAACGATGCACGCCGGCACGGCGTCGTCGTGAAGCCGATTGAAGTCAACGCGAGCGAGTATTGGTCGTTCGTCGAGCCCGACGGCGGTTTGCGCCTCGGCTTTCATCTCGTACGCGGTCTTGGAGAAGGACAGAAGGAGCGATTGGATGCGGCATTACGAGCTGGGACATTTGAAGATTTGCTCGATTTCGCGAAACGCACGAAACTTGAAAAGGAAGCGATTGAGAATCTCGCTGTGGCCGGCGCGTTTTCGCCATGGTACCGGTCCCGGCGCGACGCGATGTGGGCGCTCCGCGCGTTAGACGAGCGCGAAGCGCGCGGCGAACTCGGGCGGTTGATGGATATGGACGAGCCCGTTGTACGGTTCAAAGCGCTTGCGCCCAAACAAGAGACCGCATTCGATTTATGGTCGACGGGCGTCACGACGCGCGGTCAGGCGATCGAACATTTCCGTCCGCAGTTGGATGCCGCGCGCGTCATTCCGGCGGCGCGCCTTGCGGAGATGCCGAACAATCTCGTCTGCCGCGTCGGCGGCCTCGTGATTACGCGTCAGCGTCCGGGCACGGCAAAGGGCTTCGTTTTTTTGACGCTCGAGGACGAGACGGGGTTGGTCAACGTCATCGTTCGTCCGGACGTCTACGAGAAATTCCGTCGCGTGATTCGCACGAGCAACACGCTCGTGATCGAAGGCAAGCTGCAGAAAGAAGGCGGCGCGATCGATCTGCTCGCTCGCGCCGTGCGGTCATTTGAGTCCGAAGGCATCCTCGACGGCGTGCGTCCGCGCAACTTCCACTAATATTATGTCTTGCCGTTATTGCCGTCGCTGTCGTCGGACTTGATTTCGCCGGTGTAGATCATGCGAAGCAATGGTTGCAGCGTTACGTTCGGCGGAAGCTGGTACCCGGCAGGCGGTGATGGAATCGGCAGCCGGTGGGTCTTATTGAGCGGTAACATCGCGTCGTGGTCCGCCGGGTAACAGAGCGGCCACGGGATGTTTCCGTCCTCCGTCCCGCCGCCGCTGTATTGGGCGTAGTAATGGACGTAGTAGCACGACATGCCGTTCTTGATCCAATGCTGGCCGGGCAGCGGTTCGAGCAGCGCCTCGACGGACTCACGTTGCTCTTCGCGACCGCTCACATCGATCGGGGCTTCGTGGTACGCCGACGGAGGCAGCGGCGGATTCGTCGCAATGCTGATTGAGTGCGACGCATTTAACTGCTGAGCTTCGCGGGCAAACATCTGCTCTTGCTGTGCGAGCTGCGCAGCAAGCGAGGCCGGCTCGTGTTTTGCCCGTTGAGCCGGCGGCACCGGCGTCCCGGTCGGTGTCAACCGCGCAAGCTCCGTCGGGCGGGCTTCCGGTTGCGCAGGCGCGACGCGTTCTTGTTTCGGCGCCTGCTGCCGCTTGGGCGTGGACGCGTGCTGTGGACGCGTCAGTTGTTGCTGTTGCGCGCTGCGTGGTTGGGGCACGGTCCGGTGCTCGATACGAATGCTCGATGAGGAGACAATCAGCTCCGGCTTCTCGATCGCCGGACGCAGATGCAATTGGATCGCCGAGCCCCAGATTACGAGCATCCATGCGAGCAGGTTGATGACAACCGACGCAACGAGAGACAGGACGAGCGCGGGGCGCTCGTCCTGCCGGAAATCGTCGCGAACAGTAATCATGGTTTACGGGAACCTAGGGTAACCTGGGCCTCCAGAGAGACCCCTGAGAGACATTCGACCCACAGAAGTTCCCCGGTTGGAAGAAGGCTCCCGCACATCCGCGAAGGAGTACGCGACATGGACCAGACGCCTGAATTTCAACGCGCCGAAGAGCAACGCGACAACCAGCAACTGACGCGAACGCTGATTTGGATCGGTGTCGCGGGTATCGGTGCGGCAGTGGCTTTCACCGTCGTCCGCGCGCTGTTGAACCGGCGCCCCGCGGACCCGACCAGCGAGCGGATTCAGCAGCTGATCGATGAGGCGAACCACTTGCTCAAGACGCTTGACGAACAAAGAAATACTGCGTAGCGCCGCACCGGCCTTACGGGCCGGCACCGAACTCGAGTTGTCGTTTACCGACCTGCTTGCAAACGGCCAAGCCGTGGGACGCGCAAGCGGGTTGGTTGTTTTTTGCTTCGGCCCGTTGCCGCAGGAGCGGGCCCGGGTGCGGATTACGTCGGTCAAACCGAAGTATGCGACGGCGACGATGCTGCGGCTGCTCACCGGATCGCCGCATCGTGCGACGCCGTTTTGCCCGGTCTTCGGGAGCTGCGGCGGCTGCCAAGTGCAGCACCTGAACTATCCCGCGCAATTAGCCTGGAAGACTGACGTGGTCCGCAGCGCGCTCCAGCGGATCGGCGCTTTTGCCGACGTCGAGGTTCGCAACGCGGTCGGGATGGCCAATCCTCGCGCATACCGCAACAAAATGTCGCTCGTCGTCGATCACACGTCGCAAACGCCGACCATCGGGTTCTATCAGCAGCGTTCGCACGATATCGTTCCGATCGAAGATTGCCCGATCGTCACGCCGCAACTGAACACGTTCATTCACGGCTTCAACCGCGCGCGAACCACCCAAGAGACGGCGCCGATGATGCAAGTCGCAAGGCACATCGTGTCGCGCAGCGCCCGCGCGACCGGTGAAGCGGTCGTCACGGTTACGACGTCGCAGCTTTCTCCCGAAGTAGAACGAGGCGCAGCGGCGCTGCTAAAGTCGCTGCCGGGCGCCGTGGGACTCACGAATTCGTATCAGTTGACGAGTCAAAACGCAATCATGGGACGTCGCCACCGCGTCGTCGCGGGATCGTCGGAGATCGAAGAAACGATTGACGGTGTACGCTATCGCGTCTCAGCAGCGTCGTTCTTCCAAGTCAACGTCGAGATCGTCGGACGCATCTTCACGTTCATGAAGAACGGGCTCGAACATCCGCGGCGCGTAGTCGATCTTTATTGCGGCGCCGGAACGTTCTCGTTGTTCTTCGCGAAGAACGGCTGCCAGGTGTACGGCGTGGAAGAGAGCCCCCAAGCGATTCTCGAGGCGGAGGGCAACGCGAAACTCAATGGCCTCGATCAGTGGGTCCGTTTTCGCGCGGGCCGCGTCGAGGACGCGGTGCGATCGCCCGAAGCTCGCGAGGCGATGCACGATGCCGATATCGTTTTTCTCGATCCGCCCCGCAAGGGAAGCGACGAGGTTACGCTTGGCGCCATCGCAGAGTCCAAGGTGCCGTACATTTGGTACCTCTCCTGCGATCCGGCCACGCTGGCCCGGGATTTGAAGTTCCTCGCGGCCAATGGGTACCGGCTCGGCATCGTTCAGCCGTTCGACATGTTCCCGCAGACCGGGCACGTCGAGACATTGGTCACGCTGTACCGCGAGGCCATGGCGGACGAACAGGTCGTGCACGACGCGTTCCTCAACGTGCCGTCGCCGACGTGGCCCGAGAATGATCAGTATGCCGACGAACCGGAGTATCCCGACTTTGTCATCCGAGAAGATTGACGTTCGCTACGTCGCAAAGCTCGCGCGTATTGCGCTCACCGACGACGAAGTCGAGCGCTTTGAAACGCAGCTGGGCGATTTGCTCGAACACGTGAACGCGCTCGCGAAGCTTGATGTGTCGCAAGTGGCCGCAACGGCGCAAGTGGTTGAGTCGCGCAACGTCGAGCGCGACGACGAGCCGACGCCGTGCCTCGATCGCGAGACCGTGCTCGCGCAAGCGCCGCAACGCCAAGGCGCCTTTTTTCGCGTTCCGCGCATCATCGCTGCAGACTAAAAGGATACCATGGAGATCACCGAACGTAGCGCGGCGCATATCGCCCGCGACGTCAATGGCGGCACTATTTCCGCTCGCGAAGTCACCGATGCGGTGCTCGCGCACATCGATGCCGTGGACGGCGACGTCGGCTCGTACCTCACCGTGTTGCACGAGCATGCGCGGGCGGCGGCGGCGCGCGTCGACGAGCGTGTAAAGGCCGGCGAAAAACTTCCGCTTGCGGGCGTACCGCTCGCCGTCAAAGACAACATGTGTTTGACCGGCACGCGCACGACCGCGGGAAGCAAGATTCTCGAACGCTGGCAAGCGCCGTACACGGCCACGGCCGTCGAGCGCATGATCGAAGCCGGTGCGATTCCCGTCGGTAAAGCGAACATGGATGAGTTTGCAATGGGCAGTTCGTGCGAGAACTCGGCCCTCGGCGTGACGAAAAATCCGTACGACCTCTCGCGCGTGCCGGGCGGCTCGAGCGGCGGTTCTGCGGCGGCCGTTGCCGCATTCGAAGCGGCGATCGGAATGGGCAGCGATACCGGCGGTTCGATTCGCGAGCCGGGCGCGTTCTGTAACCTCGTCGGGTTCAAACCGACGTACGGCCGCGTGTCGCGCTACGGGTTGATCGCGTTTGCGTCGAGCCTCGATCAAATCGGACCGTTGACGCGGACGGTTGAAGACGCTGCGATCGCATACGAAGCGATGGCGGGTTGGGACCGCATGGATTCGACGTCGATCAAACGTTACGTCGAGCCGGTTTCGCGCGAGCTGCGCACCGATCTGCGCGGACTCAAAATCGGCATCGTCAAGGAATTCGACACCAAGGCGCTCGGCGCTGAGACGCATGCGGTCTACGAACAGGCCTATCGGGATTTACAGGCACTTGGTGCGGAGCTCGTTGACGTAACGCTGCCGACGGCCGACTACGGCTTGGCGACCTACTATTTGATTGCGCCTGCGGAGTGCTCGTCCAACCTCGCGCGGTTCGACGGCGTCCGGTACGGTCTGCGCGTTGAGGGTGCGGACGTGAACGAGATGTACGAAAAGACGCGCGCAGCCGGGTTCGGTCCGGAAGTGAAGCGGCGCATTCTCATCGGCACGTATGCGCTCTCGAGCGGCTACTACGACGCATACTACGTGCGGGCGCAAAAGGCGCGTACGCTGATTGCGGATGATTTCCGCAAAGCGTTTGCGTCGTGCGACCTTATCGCGGCTCCGGCCACGAGTTCGCCGGCATTCCAGTTCAATGCGAAGAGCGATCCTTACAGCATGTACTTGATGGATTACTACACGATTCCGATGTCGCTCGCCGGTTTGCCGGCGCTCTCGGTGCCATGCGGCTGGGTAACGCCCCCGGGCGGCGACTGCGAGATGCCGATGGGTCTGCAGCTGACGTCGCCGTTGTTTACGGAGAGCCTTTTGCTGGGCGCAGCACATGCGTACGAACAAAAGACGAAACACGCGAGCAAACATAAACCCTTGCTCGGCGAGGTCCCGGTACATCGTGGCTAACGAGATAACGTTTTTTGAGCGCGCCCTAGGGGAGTCTTTAGCATGTCTGACACTGTGAGCGCGCGCGCGGCTGGGGGGACCCACGAAGTGGGGGGCGGGGAGGCTGGGCCGCAGCGCCATTCCAACTGGGAAGCCGTGATCGGTATCGAGTGCCACGTCGAACTGAAAACTGAGACGAAAATGTTCTGCGGTTGCCGTAACGAGTTCGGCGGGGAACCGAACACGAAAGTGTGTCCGGTGTGTCTCGCGCTTCCCGGAGCGTTGCCGGTTGCGAATCACGCGGCAATCGAACATATGATTTCGGCGGGTCTTGCGTTTGACGCGGAGATTCCCGCCTTTTCGAAGTTCGACCGGAAGAACTACTTCTATCCGGACATGCCGAAGGATTATCAGATTTCGCAATACGACATGCCGCTGACGGTCGGCGGCGCCGTTCGCTATTGGCTCGAGGACGGTACGGTCAAAGAATGCCGCCTCACGCGGATCCACTTGGAAGAAGATACCGGTAAATCGACGCACGCGGGTTCCGGCGACGGACGCATCGCGGGCAGCACGTATTCGCTCGTCGATTTCAATCGCGCGGGAGTGCCGCTCATGGAGTGCGTTTCCGAGCCGGAGATTCACAGCGCCGATGAAGCGGTCGGGTATCTCGAAGCGCTGCGCCGGACGCTGCAACAGATCGGCGTGAGCGACGTCAAGATGGAAGAAGGCTCGCTGCGGTGCGATGCCAACGTGTCGATTCGTCCGGCCGGTTCGAAAGAGCTCGGAACGAAGACCGAGATCAAGAACATGAACTCGTTCCGTTCCGTCTATCGCGCAATTGAAAGCGAGATCGAGCGGCAGATTTCGCTCGTCGAAGCGGGCGAACGCATCGTGCAAGAGACGCGCGGCTGGGACGAGGTTCGCGGCGTTACGCACTCCATGCGCAGCAAAGAACAGGCGCACGACTATCGTTACTTCCCCGATCCGGATCTCGTGCCGCTCGAAGTCGAGCGCGTCGATGTGGACCGGTTGCGCGCGGAGCTTCCCGAACTTCCGATTGCGCGATTCGAACGCTACACGAAAGAGTTGGGCCTGGACGTGAAGCAGGCGACGCAGCTCATCGACAATCTTCCGCTTGCGACGTACTTCGATGCCGTCGTCAAAGCGAACAACAATCCGAAACAGTCGACGAATTTCGTGCTCGGCGATCTGTCGCGCCTCGCAAACGAGACGGAGACGCCCGTCCACGAATCGCCTGTGACCCCGCAGCATGTCGCGGAACTCATCACGCTCGTTGAAGCAAAAACGATCAATTCAAAGATTGCCAAAGATCTCGTGGAGCGCATGTGGCGCGGCGAGGGTTCACCGAAGGCGATCGTCGAGCGCGAGGGGCTCGCGCAGACCTCGGATCCGACGGCCATCGTCGCGTTCATCGAAGAAGTACTTACCGCGAACGAAAAGAGCGTTACGGACTATAAAGCCGGGAAGACCAACGTCATGGGATTTCTCGTGGGCCAAGTGATGAAAGCTTCGAAGGGTAAAGCCGATCCGCAACTCGTCAACCAGTTGATGAAACAGAAGCTCGAAAGTTGAGTGTAGGGTCTGCTCAGACCATTGCCGACGAGCGGACACTCGAGGCATTAGATTTTGCGAGCGTCCGGGATCGCGTGGTGGGTGCGACGCGAACGGCGCGCGGACGGCGTTTCGCGAACGAGCTTGCGCCCTTGACCGACTTCGCCGTCGTGCGCCTCGAGCAGGCGCGGACGGCGATCGTTCGTCAGTTGGTCGCGGCTGCCGATTTGCACGTTCTGCCGGCCGTCGATACGGAACCGCATACGCAAGCCGCTGCGTTGGGCCGAACGCTCGGATCGGCCGATCTTCGCGCCGTGGCCGATGCGATTTCGGCGGCTGCCGCTGCGTACAACGTCCTGCGCGAGGAAAAGGCGCCCGAACTCGGGGCGATTCTCACGCGCTATACGCCGCTTCGTGACCTTCATCGAGCCCTGACCGATGCGATCGACGAACGCGGTACGATTACGGATCGAGCGTCGCCGGCGCTCGGGCGGATTCGGCGCAACCTCGTCAACGCGCAGAACGATGCGCGCGATCGCGTGTCGTCGATCGTCCGGTCCGGTAAGTACGCGCGCGTGATTCAAGACGCCGTCGTCACGATTCGCGAAGGCCGGTTCGTGGTTCCGATCAAGGCGGAATTCTCCGGCGAATTTCCCGGCATCGTTCACGACTCGAGCTCATCGGGTCAGACGCTTTTCGTCGAGCCGCTCGCAGCGCTCGAAACCAACAATCGCCTGCGTACGCTTCGCATTGACGAAGAACGTGAGATACAGCGCATCCTCGAAGAACTGTCGCGCAGCGTTGGTGTGCACGCAAGTGAGATCGAGTCGAACGTCGAGATGCTCGCCGATATCGATGTGCTCGTCGCCAAGGCAAACGTCGCGCGTTCCATGGATGCAATTGTGCCGGAACTCGTCGAGGACGCCATCGTGCACGTCGAGCGCGGTCGCCATCCGCTGCTCGGCGACCGCGCCATCCCACAGACGATCCCGCTCGACGGTCAAACGCGACTGCTCGTTATTAGCGGGCCGAACATGGGCGGCAAGACCGTTGCGCTGAAGATGGTCGGCCTCTTCGTCGCGATGACCTACGCCGGTATGCAGATTCCGGCATCCGCAGAGACGAAGGTCGGGCGCTTCACGTGCGTGATTGCGGACATCGGCGACGAACAATCGATTGTCGCTAACGCATCGACGTTCTCCGCGCACCTCTCGCGCATGCGCGAAATGTTTGACCGCGCCGATGCGAATACGCTCGTGCTCGTCGATGAAATCGGCGGGGGCACCGAACCCGGCGCCGGCGCGGCGCTTGCCGTTGCGATGCTCGAACGATTGCTCGCCGTCGGCGCATGCGGTGTCGTTACGACCCACGCAACCGAGTTGAAGCTTTTCGCAAGCGGAGCAGCGGGCGTCGTGAACGCGAGCGTGCGCTTCGATCCGCAAACGTTCCGTCCGACCTATCACCTCGACGTCGGTGCGCCCGGACAATCGCTTGCGTTTCCGCTCGCGACGGCGCTCGGGATCGACCGTGCGATCGTCGATCGCGCGCAGGCCCTGTTGGATACGCGCGAACGCGACTATGAGTCGGCACTCGCAGAATTATCGCTCCGGTCAGCGGAATTGCAGACGGAGCGCGAGGCGCTTTCGAGCGAACGCCGCGCGGCCGAACGCGAACGCGGCGGCCTCGCGGGCGATCGCGAGCGATTTGAGGCGGAACGGCGCGCGTTTGCCGAACGCGCCGAGGAGCGCATGCAGCAAAGCCTGCGCGAATTCACGGCGGAGCTTCAGCGCCGCGCGGCATCAGCAGAAGCAAAGCGGCCGCGCGTCACCGCGTCGCAAAGCGCGTTGCTCTCGCGCACCGCCGAGGAGATGCGCCGCGCGCTCGGCGTGACGAACGAGCAGCGCGAGCAAAAGCCCGACGACGGCGTCTTCCAGCCAAACGATCCCGTCCGCATTACGTCGCTGCGGCAAGACGGCACGGTCGTGGAAGACTACGGCGACACCGTGCTCGTCGCCATCGGCCCGATGAAGACCGTCGTCAAGAAAAACGACGTTCAAAAAATCCCGCACCGTCAAGCTGACGCGAAGCGTCAGCGGAGTCCTGAGCGAGCGAAGCGAGTCGAAGGGGCGAAATTGGAAGCGGCGGCGCGGTCGATGCCCGAGCTCGACGTACGCGGAAAGCGCTATATCGAAGCGGAGCCCATTGTCGACCAATGGGTCGATGAAGCGGCGCTCGCGGGCAATTCACCGCTGCGGCTGATTCACGGCAAAGGGACCGGTATGCTGGGCCGCGGCCTCCAAGAGTTTCTTCGCTCGCATCCTTCGGTCAAGAGCGTCCGCTACGGGCACGAAGACGAGGGCTCGGGCGGCGTAACGATAATTGAGTTGACATGACGACCGTGCCCTCATCCGACGTGGACCATTTGCTCGACGGCTTCGAAACCGTCGAAACCGTCGAGGATTTCCACGCGCGCCTGAAACTGGGCCGTCCGCTCAACGTGAAATTAGGCATCGATCCGACGAGTCCGGATTTACATCTCGGATTCATGGTCGTGCTGCACAAGTTACAGCGGTTCGCGGAGGCCGGGCACAACGTCACGCTGATCATCGGCGACTTCACGGCAAGTATCGGCGATCCGAGTGGCCGCAATGCCATGCGCCCGCCCCTCACGTCCGAGCAAATCGAAGCGAACATGCAGACGTATCGCGAGCAAGCCGGCAAAGTGCTCGATCTCGAACGCGTCAAGGTCCGCTACAACTCCGAGTGGCTCGGCAAGATGAATTTCTCCGATGTCGTGCGCATGGTGTCGCATGTGACCGTCGCGCAGATGCTCGAACGCAACGATTTCAACAACCGCTACGAGGGCGGCACGCCGATCTCGCTGCACGAGTTCTTATATCCCGTTGCGCAAGCTGCCGATTCGATTGCGATCGAGTCGGATGTCGAACTCGGCGGCACGGACCAGCTCTTCAACTTGTTGCTCGGCCGGCAATTCCAACGCGAATACGGTCAGCTTCCGCAGATCTGCGCGACGGTGCCGTTGCTCGTCGGTCTCGACGGCGAGAGAAAGATGAGCAAGTCGCTCAATAACTACGTCGGTATCGCGGAAAACGCGCACACGCAATTCGGCAAATTGATGTCGATGCCCGATGAATTGATGCCGACCTACGCGCGCCTTGCGGCGTTCCGGTCGCAATCGGAAGCCGATGCACTGGCCGGGCAAATCGCGAGCGGTTCGTCGAATCCGATCGAGTTGAAGAAGCAGCTCGCGCAAGATATTGTGGGGCGCTATCACGGCGCGGCGGAAGCGCTTGGCGCGCGCGACTTTTTCGAGCGAACCGTCCAGCGAAAAGAGATCCCGCTTGACGACGTTCCGGAAATGGAACAAGGTGATGCCAAGACGGTTGCCCAGTTGCTCGTAAAGGCCGGGTTTGCGGAAAGCAAGCGCGCGGCCGAGCGACTAATCTCGCAGAACGGGGTCAAGGTGGATGGTATAGTCGTGAACGATCCGCGGGCATCGTGGACGGCGACCGAGCCGGCCGTGCTCTCCGTGGGCTCCCGTAATTTCAAACGCGTTCTACCCCTGAGGTAAAATCGAGCAAATGGCGCAATCCCCAGTCACGTATACGTCGTCGATGCAGCCGATCGAAGGCAAGAAGTTCGTCTGCAAACGCTGCCAACGCGTGTACAACCATCCGGAGCCGGGCGCGCGTCCGATCCGTTGCGAGTGCGGCTGGTGGTACTACAACGACGGAGCCGGCGTACGCGACATCTACTGGCAGCGCCTCGAGGGCTACAAAATGCCCGACGACTTACGCCGCATGTTTAACGTCGAGTAGAACTCCTACGCAATACGCTCGGCGAGTTCGTTGACTTCCTCGGCCGTAAACACGTAGATCTTTTTACAGAATTCGCACGTCGCTTCGGTCTCCGGAAGTTCGGAGGCCAAGCGGCGTAGTTCATCCGCGCCCATGCCGATCAACGCGGCTTCGACTCGTTCGCGATTGCAAAGACATGCAAACCGTAGATCGGTGCTGCGATGCGAACGCAATTCGATCGGTCCCGCAAGCGCGTGGAGCAACGCATGCGCGTCCGCACCTTGACTGATCATCGTCGTAACCGGTGGCATCGCTAGCGCGCGTTCTTCTAGCGTCGCGATCGCTTTTTCATCCGCACCGGGTAACACTTGCGCGAGCACGCCGCCGGCGGCGCGTACGCCGTCCGGATTTGCCAACACGCCAAGAGCAACAACGCTCGGAATCTGTTCGGACTTGACCAGATACGCTGCGAGATCTTCGGCAATTTCTCCGGAATACAGCGGGACGACACCGACGTAGGGCTGGCCGACCTCGTACGACTTGATCACTTGCAGCGAACCCTCGCCCACGGCGCCAGCGACGTCGAATTTTCCTCGCGCGTTGAGCGGCAAATCGACGCGCGGATTTTTCACGTAGGCCCGCGCTCCTAGAAGATTTTCATCGAGGAGCCACGTATCGGCGCCGACCGATCCGATCGGCCCGTCACCGCTGATTTGCAGCGTTAAACGCTCGCGCCCCTTGAGCCCGGATCCAAAGAGCACTGCGCCCGTCATAAGGCGTCCGGCGGCGGCCGTCGCCAACG
This sequence comes from Vulcanimicrobiota bacterium, assembly GCA_019232905.1. GTDB lineage: Bacteria > Vulcanimicrobiota > Vulcanimicrobiia > Vulcanimicrobiales > Vulcanimicrobiaceae > JAMXLG01. The sequence goes on along the minus strand of JAFANA010000069.1, from coordinate 1,445 downwards.
GCGAGAGATCGTGGCGTTCCCGTACTTCGGTGACGAGCTCGGTGGTGATGGCGGCGACGACGGCGATTCCCGCTTCCGGCGCGGCGGCACTGATCATAAGGTCGGGCATGGTACAAAATGCTCTGGTGCGAAGGCGCGTGCTTTTCCTTCTCAGAAGCAAGGGGGCTCATGCGCGTTCTCGTCATCCATGGCCCGAACCTCAATTTGCTGGGCGAGAGGCAGCCGGAGATCTACGGCTCGCAAACGCTCGGCGAAATCAACGAGTTCATCCGGACATCGGCGGCAGATCTCGGCGTCGACATCGAGTGCGCGCAGTACAACGGTGAAGGGGAGATCATCGACGCGATTCACGCTGCGCGTGAATCGTTCGATGCGATCGTGATCAATCCGGGAGCATACTCGCACTACTCCTACGCGATAGCCGACGCGATTGCGGCGGTCCCGATACCCGTGGTCGAAGCGCACCTCTCGAACATCGCGTCGCGCGAAGCGCACCGCCGGATCAGCGTTACCGCAGCTGCGTGTACCGGCAGCGTTTCCGGATTCGGCGCGAATTCATACATCCTCGCGTTGCGCGCGGCCTTAAAAATCCAGGGAAAATAACGATTCTATTCGTATACCCCCTGCCTGGCGGCCGGTCCGCTATAGGAGATTCCCGTTGACGAAAGCCGATTTGATTGACACCGTGGCCTCGGAGAGCGAACTCTCGAAGCGACAGGCGGGTGAAATCGTCGATTTGATTCTCAGCGAAATCAAATCCGCGCTTCAACAGGGTGACCGCGTAGCACTCACGCCGTTCGGAAGTTTCGTCGTGCGCAGCCGTAAAGCGCGCGAAGGACGCAATCCGAAGACGGGCGAGAAGATCAAAATCGCCGCGCGCAAAGTGCCGGCATTCGTCGCGGGCAAATCGCTGAAAGAGGCCGTCGGCGGACGCTCCGCCGCCGGCGGCGCAAAGAAATCGTCCGCGAAGAAGAAGGGCGCGAAGCGCCGCTAATCATCGCAGCAGCACGCGATTGACGACGAACGTTCCGTTACTGTAGTACCCAAAAAGTTCTACGCGGTCGCCGCGTACAGGTGTCGCGCCGGTGGGACGGATTACCGTGCCGGGCTTGAGGTCGACCGTCGTTACATCACCGTCGCGGCGCTGAAGTGTCAGACGATACGGCGTGAATCCGGTCACGACTCCGGCCATTTCGTGACGCCCGTCTTCGAACCGCTGCCACGCGGTCTGCGCCGACGCGGGAGAGCTAACGGTGCCGACGGCGGCGGCGAGTAGGAGTGCAGAAGCCAAAACTTTCGCGTTCATCAGTAGTCCTTTCTGATTCGTGGTGACTCCGTTGATGAATGAACGCGCGGAGTACGTCACGCCGTTACGGCGCGCGATGAGCCCTTGATTAGAACAGCTAGTTAAGATGCACCGCGCAAATCGCGGTAACACCCGGCGC
>JAFANA010000090.1 GCA_019232905.1 Vulcanimicrobiota bacterium | reverse complement strand
GAAATGACCGCTTCAACCGATTTGCGGCGCACCGCGCTCTACGACGAACACGTCAAGCTCGGCGCGCGACTCGTGCCGTTCGCCGGTTTTGAAATGCCGGTGCAGTATGCGGGCATTCTGAAAGAGCATGACGCGGTCCGTCATCGAGCGGGTCTCTTCGATCTCTCGCACATGGGCCAGTTCTTCCTCGAAGGTCCGAACGTTGCGCACTGGGCGGACACGTTGACGATTAACGCGGTTTCGACGATGAAACCGATGCAGGCGCGCTACAACATCTTTTGCAATCCGGAAGGCGGCGCGCACGACGATACGATTTTCTATCGCCTGCTCGACGATCGCTGGATGCTCGTGGTAAACGGCGCAAACGCGGATAAAATGTGGGATCACCTCAACGCAAACCTTGCCGAGGGTGTACGGCTCGATAGCTTCCACGGCCGCAACGCGCTGATCGCGATTCAAGGGCCGAAGTCGATCTCGTTACTGCAGCCGCACGTCGACGTCGATCTCGACGCGATGAAGTATTATTTTTGCGCCGAGGGCAACGTGTACGGCCGCCCCGCAATCATCGCGCGAACCGGATATACCGGCGAAGACGGGTTCGAACTGTTCGTATTCGGCGAACATGCGCCGGAGATTTGGCGCAATCTGTTGCGCGACGAAGCTGCGAACGGGTTGGAACCGTGCGGGCTGGGCGCGCGCGACGTTCTTCGGTTGGAAGCCGGTATGCCGCTCTACGGCCACGAGCTTACCGAAGAGATCACGCCGGTCCAGGCCGGGCAGCAGTGGGCGATCAAAGCGAGCAAACCCGAGTTCATCGGGCGCAACGCGATCGTCGAACAGATGGAACGCGACGAATACCCGCGGATCGTCGGCTTCGTGATGTCGGGCCGGGTCCCGGCGCGTGAGGGTTACAAGGTCTTTCTCGGCGACCGCGAAGTCGGCGAAGTTCGCAGCGGATCGATGGCTCCGTCCGTCGAGGGCAAGAACATCGGCACCGCATTGGTCGCGAAAGACGCTGCAACTGAAGGCACGAAGCTTGCGGTCGAGATACGCGGCACCAAGCACGAAGCGACCGTTGTCGCACTTCCGTTTTATAAACGCGCAAAGTAAATAAGGAGTACGGTTCTACATGGCGCAGCCAGCGGATCTGCTGTATAGCAAGGAACACGAGTGGGTGAGACTCGACGGCGACACCGCGACGATCGGGATCACCGATTACGCCCAGAATTCACTCGGCGATATCGTGTACGTGGAGCTTCCTCGCGTCGGCAAGCAGATCGATCAATTTGGAAACGTCGGTGTCGTCGAATCGGTGAAAGCCGTTTCGGATCTCTTCACGCCGATCGGCGGCGAGATCCTCGAAGTAAACGCCGCGCTCGATGCGGATCCGGCTGCCGTCAATCGCGACCCGTACGGTGACGGCTGGCTGTTCAAAGTCAAGCTCAAAGACATGAACGAAAAAGATAACCTCCTTTCGCCCGATGATTACGAGAAAATCGCAGTAGAGTAACCGTGTACACTCCGCATACCGAGGAAGATATCCGGGCGATGCTCGACGCCATCGGCGTCGGCTCGCTGGAAGAACTGCTTAAAGTCCCCGACGCCGTTGCGCTCAAGGCGCCGCTCGACGTCGTTCCGGCATTGCCGGAATATCAGATCGCGCGCCGTTTCGAACATTTCGCGAAGAAGAATACGGGCGTCGACTACGTCTCGTTCCTCGGTGCGGGTTCATACCGTCATTACGCGCCGCCGGCAATCGGTGCGCTTGCGATGCGCGGCGAGTTTCTCACCGCGTACACGCCGTATCAAGCCGAAGTCTCGCAAGGCTATCTGCAAGCGATCTACGAGTGGCAGAGCTACATCTGTCTGCTCACCGGCATGGATATCGCGAACGCATCGGTTTATGACGGCGCGACGGCGCTCGCCGAAGCGACGATCATGGCGCTGAACGCAAACGGACGTAAAAAGGTGCTCGTCTCGCGCGCCGTCGATCCGAACTATCGCGCGGTGCTCAAGACGTACTGCGACGGTCTCGACGTTGCGATCGACGAGCTGCCGGTCACGGCGGCGGGAACGACCGATCTTGACGCCCTGAAACACGCGGTCGCGTCGAAAGAATATGCGTCGGTTGCGGTGCAGACGCCGAATTTTTTCGGCAACATCGAAGCGTTCGACGCGGCAACTGCATCGGTGGTTCGCGAGAGCGGTACGGTTCCGATCGCCGTCGTCTCGGAAGCGATTTCGCTTGCGGCACTCGCAACGCCGGCATCGTGGGGCGCCGAAATCGTCGTCGGTGAGGCGCAGAGCTTCGGCGTTGCAATGGCGTACGGCGGACCATACGTCGGGTTCATCGCTTCGACGAAAGAACATATGCGCCGGATTCCCGGCCGTCTCGTCGGCAAGACCGTCGACAAAGACGAAAGGACGGCATACGTCCTCACGCTGCAGGCGCGCGAACAACACATTCGCCGCGAACGCGCAACGTCAAACATCTGCACGAATCAGGCGCACTGCGCGCTGATCGCAACGATCTATCTTGCGCTGATGGGGAAGACCGGTTTACACGATGTCGCTGCGCTGAATCTGCAGCGTTCGCGCGAACTTGCGACCGCCGTCTCGAGCGTCGACGGTGTCGATTTGAAATTCACGGCACCGTTCTTCAACGAAATCGTCGTCGACGTGCATCAGCCGGCTGCCAACGTACTCGCGAAGCTGCAGGAACGCGGCATTCTGGGCGGCGTCGACCTCGGGCCCTGGTACCCTGAACTTTCGACCTGCATTCTCATGAACGCGACCGAACTAACCACAACCGGTGAGATCGACGCGCTTGCTAACGCTCTTGGAGAAATCGTCCGTGTCCACGCCAACGTTTGATCGCACGCAAAGCCCACTGATCTTCGATCTCGGGCAAGACGGTCGCGCGAACAAGTACGTCGAGGATGCGCGTCCGATGACCGATTTCTTGCCGAAGTCGCTGCTGCGCGATGAGCTGCCGCTGCCCGACAACAGCGAGCTCGACGTGATGCGGCACTTCACGAAACTCTCGCAACGTACGTTCGGCATCGACCTCGGCTTCTATCCACTCGGATCGTGCACGATGAAGTACAATCCGCGCATCAACGACGCAATGGCGACGAAGCGTGAATTCGCGCAGTTGCACCCGTACACGCCGGACGAACTCGCGCAGGGCGCGCTGCAGGTCATGTATGAACTCGAGCGTTCGCTCTCGTCGCTCTTCGGGATGGCGGCGTTTTCGCTGAATCCGTCGGCCGGCGCGCACGCGGAACTCGCGGCTCTCCTCATCGCGAAGAAGTACTTCAAAGACCGCGGCGAGACGAAGCGCGACAAAGTGATCGTGCCCGACACCGCGCACGGAACAAATCCCGCCTCGGCGGCGATGTGCGGCTTTAAAGTCATCAGCTTGCCGTCGGATCAACGCGGACGCGTGAGCGTCGAAGAGATCAAGAAAGTGCTCGGCGACGATACTGCCGTCTGTATGATGACGAATCCGAATACGCTCGGCCTCTTCGAAGATCATATCCACGAAATCGCGCAAGCCGTGCATGACGCCGGCGGCCTCATGTATTACGATGGAGCCAACGCGAACGCGATCATGGGCAACGTGCGTCCGGGCGACATGGGCTTCGATCTCATGCATCTCAACACGCATAAAACGTTCACGATTCCGCATGGCGGCGGCGGCGCGGGCCACGGCCCGGTCGGCGTAGCCGCGCACCTCGTCGACTATTTGCCGACGCCCGTCGTTCGCGCAACGCCGAAGAGCAACGGCGACATCAACGCCGCGCCCAGCGACCGCTACACATTTTCTCTCGACTTCGATCTTCCGAAATCAATCGGGCCGATGCGGTCGTTCTGGTCGAACTTTGCGCATGCTGTACGCGCGCTCGCGTATATCTATGCCAACGGCGTCGGCGGCTTGAAAAAAGTCTCGCAACTCGCCGTGCTCAATGCGAACTACATCCGCGTGAAGGTCGCGGAATTTCTCGATACGCCGTATCCGGAGATCTGCCGTCACGAGTTCGTCGCATCGGCGCAAGAGCTGAAGAAAGAAACGGGCGTAAAAGCGCTCGATCTCGCTAAGGCGCTGCTCGATCACGGGATGATGGCCCCGACGATGTACTTCCCGCTGATCGTTCCCGAGTGCTTGATGATCGAGCCGACGGAAACCGAATCAAAGGAAACACTCGACCAATTCATCGGCGTGCTGCGTGAAATCGTCGAAGAAGCCAAACGCAATCCCGAGGCGGTGATGGCGGCACCGGTTACCACGGTCGTCGGCCGCGTCGACGAAACCCGTGCGGCTCGCAATCCCGATTTGAAGTGGGAGCCCGCGCAAGCGTAGGGCGCTTTCCGTTTGCAGGGGCGCTTCGCGCCCTTGCAACGCTCACTATCGTTTTCTATCACTGCTGGGAAGCCGCGTGGAACTCGCATAGGATCACGTGGTCTTCCCAGGCATGCGCGATGCTCGGACAAGTGGGCGTCGCGTGTTTTTTTGCACTCAGCGGATTTTTGCTCGGACGCCGCTATATCGCCGCGGTTCTCAACGGCAAACCGTTGCCGCGCTGGCAGGACTTCACGCGCGACCGGTTCTTGCGCATTTATCCGCTGT
>JAFANA010000059.1 GCA_019232905.1 Vulcanimicrobiota bacterium | reverse complement strand
TTGCACGCGGAGTCCGCCTGCTCTCTACCGAGGCCGAACATGCGCTCGTCTCGGCTGCTCAAGACGCGATTGCGCATTATGCGAAGCGGCGACTGACAACGGCGTGCGGCCTTTGCCGATGACCGGCGCCGGCTCTTGCGAGCAGCTTGAAGAGGAATCAGCGGGTCGCTGGTTCGAGTCCAGCATCCGGAGCGATGAAAAGAAAAACCCGGCCATGCGGCGGGTTTTTCTCTTTACGCGCATACTGCTGACATAGAACCATACGACGACGAGTTGGCGAGGCAAATATGATCGGCAAGAATGCGGCGTTGCTCCGTCTCATACCCACGATGACAGTCGCCGCACTTGCGACGGCGGGTGGCGGGGAAGTGCGAGCCGCCGCCACCGATACGGCATCTCTCTTAGCGCCGCTCAAAGCGTTTGCGACGGCATATAATCGCGGGGATCGCGAGTTCCCGGTAAACGCGTACATCGACGACGCGCCGACGATCGACGATTTTCCGCCCTATTCTTGGCGTGGTTCCAATGCCGCGCGTATCTGGTATCAGGCGACGATCGGCGGAAACACAACTGCCGCGTACAAAGAGTTTCTGGACGAACACCAGGTTTTGGAGCTCGGGAGGACGCTCACCGTACGGCAGCATGGAGATCATGCTTTCGTCGTTCTGGTTACCGCGCTACGGTTTCGCGCGCGAGGTTCGAACTATCTCCAGCATTACGACTGGACCGTTTCCGAGATACGCACGGGCGCAGGCTGGCGCATCAACGCCCAGGGCTGGGCTCTCACTGACAGCACGCACTCAAGATAAGCGATTTCGTACACCTGTTCATCAGCGGGCCGAGCAAGCGGAAGTTGCACTGTTCTAGCACCCCACTGCCTGATTCATTATGATGGATTAAGCTGGGTTGTAAGGTGGTGTATGGCTGTTTTAAAGATCAATGGCGAAACCCACAACGTCGATGTCCCGGCACAGATGCCGTTGTTGTGGGCAATTCGCGATGTCGTCGGCCTTACGGGAACGAAATTCGGATGCGGTGAGGGTCTCTGCGGCTGCTGCACCGTGCATATTGACGGCGCGGCGACGCGCTCGTGCATCACGCCGGTCAGTGCCGCTGACGGCAAGGACATTCTAACGATTGAGGCTCTTGGAGGAGATAAGCTCCACGCGGTTCAGCAGGCCTGGGTCGATTTGCAAGTCCCGCAGTGCGGGTACTGCCAGTCCGGTCAACTCATGGCTGCGGCGGCGTTCCTTGCGAAGACTCCGCATCCGAGCGACGACGACATCGCGGCAGCGATGACCAATATCTGCCGCTGCTGCACGTACGGCCGCATCCGAAAGGCGATCGCGCGCGCTGGAGGTGTGTCATGACGGCGCTAGCGCGACGCGAGTTTTTGCAGTTGACGTCGGCGCTCGCTGCAGCGCTCATCGTGCCGGTGGGCTGCAGCGGCAATTCGTCGTCGAATTCGGGTGCAGACTTTACGCCGAATCAATGGGTCGCAATCCATCCGAACGGCAACGTGACCGTCTTTAGCGCGAAATCGGAGATGGGCCAAGGCACCGCAACGGCAATGGCGACGCTGGTCGCCGACGAGCTCGACGTCCCGCTCTCCGTTGTTACCGTCGAGTTCGGCTCCGGTCAACTATACCTCGATCCCGTTTTGAAAACGCAGGTCACCGGCGGCAGCACGAGTGTTGAAGATATGTACTTGCCGATGCGCCGAGCCGGTGCGACTGCACGCGCAATGCTCGTAGCCGCGGCCGCACAGAACTGGAACATAGACGCCACGACGTGCCAAACACAAAACGCGACCGTAACCGGGCCGGGCGGAAAATCGGCGACGTACGCTAGTCTTATCGATGCGGCGCGGCGGCAGACGGTTCCGCAAGACGTGACGCTGAAACCGAACGCGCAGTTCAATCTCATCGGCAAGACGTCGCCGCGTATCGATCTCATGCCGAAGGTCACCGGAAAAGCCGGATATGGCATCGATGTTCGCGTGCCAGGCATGCATTTTGCCTCGATCGAACGCGCGCCGCGTTTTGGCGCAACGGTGCAATCGTTCGACGCTAGCAAAGCTAAACAAGTTCCCGGAGTACTTGACGTCGTGCAAGTGCCCAACGGCGTCGCGGTCGTCGCAACGAACACGTATGCCGCATTTACCGGACGTAGCGCACTCAATGTCGTCTGGAGCGCGGGGAACACCCAGCTCGACAGCGACAAATTGTTTACCGAGCGTGAGGCGCTTGCGCGATCGAAAAAAGGGGCGATCGTCGACGTTAACGTCGGAAACGTCGACACGGCAAAAGGGCGAGCGTTCGAGGCCGTCTATCGAACCCCGTACCTCGCTCACGCAGCCATGGAGCCGATGAATGCAACGGCGCACGTAACGAGCTCCGGCGTCGAGGTGTGGGCCCCGACGCAGAACCAGAGCAATGCACGCCTCGTTGCAGCCAAAGCTGCCGGTGTTTCACAGGATGCCGTGACGGTGCACACGACGTACTTGGGCGGCGGGTTCGGCCGCCGGCTCGAAAACGATTACGTCGGCGATGCGGTGTCGGTGTCAAAGGCAATCGGCGCGCCGGTACAAGTCATCTGGCAGAGAACCGACGATATTCCGCACGACTACTTCCGGCCACTCAGCGTGAATCTCTTGCGCGGCGTTACGGACGCCCACGGAAATATCATTTCGATCGAACACATTGCGGTCGCGGAGCCATGCTCGACCGATCTGTTTGGCCCGTATCCACACGGTCTCGACTACTACCAGCTGCAGGGCATCAATAACGTCGAGTACGAGTTGCCGAACTATCGGGGAGTTTATATTCCCGTATACGTAGGAATCCCGACGACAACCATGCGCGCTCCGGGCGCAAATCAAAACACGTTCGCGCTCGAATCGTTCATCGATGAGATGGCGGCCGCCGGCGGCAAAGATCCGCTTACGGTGCGCCTCGGGCTCTTTAGCAAGAACTCACGAGCGCAACACGTGCTTCGCACGGCAGCGCAACGCGCCGGATGGGGACATGCGAAAACTCCCGGTGCTAAACAAGGCCTCGCCTTTGCATACTGGGAGCACACCGCAACTGCCGTCATTGCAGAAGTTACGATGAACGGCTCGACGCCGGTCGTGCATCATCTCACAATCGTTGCCGATCCCGGTCTCGTTATTAATCCCGACATCGTACTGCAGCAGCTCGAAGGCGGCGCAAACTTCGGGCTCTCGATGGCGATGATCGGAAACATTACGATCAAAGGCGGCGCGGTGCAGCAGCATAACTTCGATACGTATCGCGTTCTGCAATTGGCGCAGGCGCCAACGATCGATGCTTCCTTCATAACAAACGAAGAGCGTCCGACCGGAATGGGCGAGGTTGGGGTGCCGCCAACAGCGCCGGCCGTCGGTAACGCGGTATTTGCACTGACGGGCAAACGCGTTCGTTCGCTGCCGTTCGTATCGTAGGCGCCGGTGGTTGAGGGCCTATCGCGGGCGAGCGCGCACGAGCGCCCTCGCCCAGCCGGCGCAAAGGCGAATTCTCGCGTGCAGAAAGCCCTCTGCGTCTGCAATCGGCGACTCGATCAGGTACCCCGACCTGAGCGCCTGCTCAACATTATCGAAAATCTGTATGCCCATTTTGGCCTCTCACTCGGCTTGAACGATCGCTGATGGCTTTAGAACATCACCATTCGTGGACACACAACAGCAACTGAGACTTCGCAATGCAAGCTAAATGGCGAGAAGGCCTCTTAAAGTCAACTCCTAGTTTCCATTTGTACCGGCCCGGTGCTTAGACCACTTCCAAAGCGCAGACGCGCCCGGCCGTCAATGATAGTTTCCACCGTATGAAACATTCTCGCAGCCGATTCTTGGCCGCCGGAACGGCCCTTCTTGGAGCCTCGGCAATAGCTCCGGCACTAGCCGATGGTACCGATACGTCTTCGGTTTCCCACATTTCCAACACAGAAGAAATCTCCATGCTCAGTGACTACGTCACGACGAGCGACGGCGTGAATATCTTTTATAAGGATTGGGGCTCCGGGCAGCCTATTGTGTTTAGTCATGGTTGGCCTCTGTCGGCCGACGACTGGGACACGCAGATGATGTTCTTTGTAACCCGCGGGTATCGCGTTATCGCTCACGATAGACGTGGCCATGGCCGGTCGACACAAGTTTCTAACGGGCACGACATGGATCACTACGCGGATGATTTGGCCGCGGTCACCGAGCACCTCGACCTCAAGAACGCAATTCATGTCGGTCACTCGACCGGAGGCGGCGAAGTCGTGCGTTACGCCGGACGACACGGGCAAAGCCGTATCGCCGCAATGGTTCTGATGAGCGCCGTGCCGCCGCTCATGGTAAAAACCGCGTCGAATCCGGGCGGCACGCCAAAATCGGTCTTTGAGGGATTGCAACAGCAACTTGCAACTAACAGAACGCAATTTTACTACGATTTTGCATCAGGACCGTTCTACGGTTACAATCGGCCGGGTGCGAAGCCGGAACAAGGAATAATTCTCAATTGGTGGCGCCAAGGCATGATGGGTGGAGCGAAAGCACACTACGACGGCATCGTGGCGTTCTCACAAACCGACTTTACGGAAGACTTGAAGAAGATCACGGTCCCGACGCTGATCATGCACGGCGATGACGACCAAGTCGTGCCATACGCGGATTCCGCTCCGCTCACGCACAAGTTAGTAAAGAATAGTCAGTTAAAGACGTTCCATGGTTATCCGCACGGAATGCCGACGGTGCATGCCGACGTCATTAACCCGGACATTCTTGCCTTCATCAAGTCGCTTCCCACGGGCTAGGTTCGCACCGACCTGAATGTAGCACGCACGTCCTCCGAAAACAGTTGCGGCTGTTCCCAGGCAGCGAAGTGCGTGCCGACGTCGTGCTTCTTGTAAAAGACGAGTTTCGGATACGCTTTTTCCGCCCAACTTCGTGGTGCCGTGTATATCTCGTGCGGAAACGCGCTCACGCCGACCGGAATCGTCACATTCTTCACGTCGAAAAAATCAAGCTTGTTTTCCCAATACAGCCGAGCCGACGGTATTCCGGTATTCGTCAGCCAGTACAGCGTGATGTTGTCGAGCACGTCGTCACGCGAAAGGCCGCCCGGGTTTCCGTCGAACGCCGGCGCAATCATTTCGTAGCTGTCCTTGTCATGATCCAGGATCCAAGCAGCAAGACCGATCGGCGAGTCGCATAGCCCGTAGAGCGTTTGCGGTCGATTGGACATCTCGATCGCATAGCCGAGATGTTTTGCATAGAAATCCTTTAGCTGTTCATATGCATGCAGTTCGTCGCCCGAGAGGCCGTCGGGTGCGGGAGCGCCGGCCTTTGCCGCCGCCAAGATGTCCGGAGGGACGGTGCCCGGCATGTTGGTGTGGATAGCGAGAACGTCCGCCGGAAAAAGCAACGCCAATTCTTGTGTGATGCTCGCGCCCCAATCGCCGCCTTGCGCGACATACTTGTTGTATCCGAGGCGCTTCATGAGGACGTCCCAGGCGCGCGCCACACGTATCGGGTCCCATCCAAGCGTGGATGGAGCGGGTGAATAGCCGTAGCCCGGGATCGACGGAATAACCACGTGAAACGCGTCGGACGCGTCCGCGCCATGAGCGGTTGGATTGGTGAGCAGATCGATGACTTTCGTTTGCTCGATATACGAGCCGGGCCAACCGTGCGTGATAACGAGCGGCAGCGCGTTTTCGTGTTGAGAACGCACGTGGATGAAATGGATATCCTGACCGTCGATCTGCGTAACGTACTGCGGAAGTTCATTGAGTCGTGCTTCGCACCGGCGCCAGTCGTAATCAGTTCCCCAATATTTTGCGAGCGCCTGAACCGTTCCCAATTGCACGCCTTGCGTATCGTCGCGTACCAGTTCGCGCGACGGCCATCGCATGGCGTTGATACGCCTGCGTAGTTCGGTCAGTTCCGCTTCCGGGACGTTCAGCGTAGGAAAGGGACGAATAGCCGCGGCACCACTCGGCGCGTGTACTGCAACATCAGTCATCGATTCTCGACCTTTCGTGCGGAATTTGGTGGAAAAAGTCTACAACTTCTAACCGCACGGCGCTGCAGCGAACGCGCCGCTTCGTCGGTTGCGTGAAGCGCGCAGTTCTTTGCGGTTCTCGGATATAACATTAAGAAGAAAAAGTACTGGACTTGAGAACGTTCGTTCGTTATCGTTTCGCGTGTTTGGCCTATCATGTTCGGCATGAGACGTCCGCGCGTGTTGTTTCCGCTACTCGTGGCTGCAATCGCCACGCTGATCGCTTGTAGCGGCGGATCGCGCGCCATGATTCCAACGGAGAAGCCGGCGACACTCCAACCGCAGTCAATCGTAGACGTGTCCGGCATTCCCAAGCATCTTCCGACCATGGCATTCGATGAATACAACGGACAAGGCTCGGCCGGAACGCAGACGATGGCGCGTACGTACTTGACCTATGCGGAGAGCGGTCGCGGAAACAATAAATCCGTGGATGACTGTCGCGGTTCGAATGCGTGTTTCTCGGTGTTCTATTTCCTTGCGAATTTCGTGCTTACGAACGGCGCATGTACCGGCGTGTTCGAAACGGGCTTCCTCAAAAGCGCGCGCGAGTCATGGTACATGCATCAACCTGGACACACGGATGCGGCGCATCGTCTGATCGGGCATCGCGTATTGGCTTGTAACGGCACGATTGCCTCGCAGCCCGTTTGGGCAGTCAATAATGCCAATCCGGCGGTCCAAGCGTACACGCGATCGTACTTGCGAACGTATGCCGATTCTTACGACTACTATCTCATGGACGAGACGAGCGCGCACAATATCAATCAGTTTTACGGGCCGGGTGCCGGCATGTGCCCCGAAAATCCGAACTCGATGCCGGCGCCGGACCTCTGTCCGTCAACGGAAGAAACTCCGACGGACCCCGCGCTCGTTCAAGCGCACGAGGCGATGTTTTCGGCCCTGACTCATACGAACGGCTCTGCGATGAAGCTGTTCTTCAACGGCGTGACGTTTCGCGGCGGGGAGCCGACGGATCTCGACCTCATTGCGGAGGGAACGAACGTTTATGCCGGGATGTGTGAAGACTGCGTGGTCAGCCACGGAACGTTTCGCCCCAGCACGTATCCAAGTGAGCTGAACGCGATGGCGGCAATCGATGCGATTCCAAACGCTTCGTTCATTGAACTCAATGTCGGGAACGCGCCCGCAGGAAGCGCGCTGCAGGTACAGGAGCGTACGATTACGGCGGCAATGGCGTGGCTCGGATATAGCCCCGGACACACGATCGTTTTTCCCAATTTAGAATACAGTAGTAAGGGTCTTGCGATTTGGCCGGAGTTCAACGTCGTACCGGCAAATCCGATCGAAAGCATGCATACGTCGTATGCGGACGTGCAAGTGGGAGCGCGTGTCTTTCGCCGGGAGTTTGCTGCGTGCTACAACTTCGGCACGCCCATCGGTCAGTGCGCGGCAATTGTAAACGGCCAGACGAGCGGGTCGATTACCGTGAATCGGGCGTGGCTGCGTCAATCGTATGGCCACGTGCTCGTGCTTGCCGGCGGCGATATTGCTTCGGGCGGCAAGATATCGCTAACTGCGCAAACGTTCAATCCGCCGGCCACGTCGATTCCGGCCGGCCACGCGGTGTTGCTCGTGCGTTGAGCCGTTATCGCCAAGAACAAAGGAGGCCGGGATACTCATATCCCGGCCTCTTTGTCGACAGCTAGCTTGTCAGTTTTTATCGGAACGGTTAGTGACATCCGTTCGTCGTTAGGAGAACGTACGCATCGAAATTCGCGACGTTGAGCGGATTGGAAACGGGCCGTCCTTCGAGATCGCGATATGCGTGGCCGGCAGGAAGCGTTGCGGCTTCGCTTGCACGCGACGATCCGCTGTTTACGACGACGATCGCATTGCTGAAGCGGCGATACCAAATATTCGGACTTGCCGACGAACCACCGTAGTAGTCGCCGCACGCCGTTCCGTAATTGACGGCGTATTCCGAATGGTACTGCTCGACTCCGTAGCCGTTGCGGTTGCCGGCGAAGAGACCTTCGCCGCCTTCGTTACCCATAAGGTACGTGGCGATCGAATGTTCGATTTCCGTGCCGGACAACTCGCCGCTTTGGACGTACTTGTCGATAACGAGCGGCGCGGTGCCGTGGGATTGTGCGAAGCGTACCCAGTCGAGCGTGAGTTTGAAGAGGGTCGAGCTGCTCTTGTACAGGCCGTAGTCCGAGTAACCGGTTTCATCGACATCCGCATCGACGTTGGAGAGCATCTCCTGTTCGTTCGGATTGTTGGGGTCGCCCGCCGGATGATTGACGATCAACTTGAGACCTTCCGACTGAGCGATGCTGTGCGCGGTTCTGGCCCATGCGACGGTGTCCGTCGTCCACTGCGGATCCGATTTGCTGCTATAGCGTCGCACGAATGTGCCGTTCTGATAGACACCGCAGGCATACGCGCCTGCGCCGGCGGTCGCGCCACCGATGTTATAGAAGACGACTTCGTCTGCGGCGAGGGCGTTGTAGCCATTCGCCTTCGCATATGCAGCGGCAGCACGGACTTGGTAATCGACGACTGCCGGATTATGAAAATCGAGCGGGATGTTCGTCATGAGGCCCCCGACGAATGCGGGGATCCTCGTTGGTGTTCCGCTCGCTGTACAGGAGTATAGAACCCAATCCGGGTGGTTTGCTTGCCACCACGCGAGATCGTGTCCCGCACCGCCCCAAGAGATGTAGCTCAGATCCGTTTCTTGCGGAAAATAGTACGAAGCGATGATCTTGGAGTTGCCCGCGCGCCATGCGGACGCCATTCCGGGCCGCGCGCCCCAAACGATGCCGTAGCGCTTGGCATCGGCTTCGGCACCTGCTGCGGAAATTCGCGGCGTTCCCATTGCATCAAAGACTTGGAATAACCCCACGCCAGTCTTAGCCTGTGGCATAAGCGACGTCGCTGAAGCCGTCATGGAAGACGTCGTCGTTGAACCGGTCGTTGCAGGCGCGGCCATGACGCTCGTCGGTGCGGCGAGGGTTGAGGTTGGAGGAGATGACACAGGAGCCATCATTGAACCGGCTCCGGGACCGCCACTACAGGCTGCGAGCGAAGCCGACAGTATCGCGAAAAGCGCGAACGCTGAAATATGGTTCTTGTTCACGCTTAGGTTCGTCGGACGCAAATGACGTTTATGTTAAGCGTTTTGCTATTTTGTTACCGACTCAAAATCTTTGATAAACAAAACGTACCGTCAATTTGACAAGAGGATGCTAGGTTTGTCCATGGTTCAGCGACTTTTGACGCAGTAAAATACGACGTATAAATAAGAAACGGCGACCGGTTCGGTCGCCGCTTCCTTTCTCGCGCGCCTCTGGAGACTTAGCAGCCGCCGGTACCTAAGAGTATGTACGCATTGGCGGGGCTGACGTTGAGCGTCGTACCGGTGACGCCGCGTCCCATCACATCACTATAGATGCCGTTGAGCGTAAGCGTAGCAGAGGTGGTGCTCGGATTCACGACGACCATGCCGTGGGAGAATTTCCGGACGTACGCGGAACCCGCATTGATGTACCCGCCGCACGACGTACCGAGTTGAGAATTGATCGTCGCAATCTGCGGGTAATTGTAGACGGCTCCGTACGGACCGGGAGTTATAAAGAGCGACGCGTTGCCTTCGTTGCCGATCAAGTAGCTGCCGATCGCATAGGCGACCTGCGATGCTGTGAGACCGTTATCGCTCGAGTCGCCGTTCAAGCTGCCGCTGAACTTCGCGGTCATGAGAATTGCCTTGCTCTGCCGTTGCACGTATTCCATGTAGGCAAGTGCCGTCGGGAAGAGGCTCGGAACCGATGCGTAGTTGCCGTAGTCCACGAAGCCGGTCTCGTCGACCATGCCGTCGACATTTGCGATCAGTTTTTGCTCGTCGGCGTTGGCCAGATTGCCGGCCGGGTGGTTCACGAAGAGCTTCAGATGATGCGCAACGTACGTCGGGTTCGTGTTCAGAATTTGCTTCGCCGTTGCGGCCCAAGCCGATACGTCGTGGTTCCACTGCGGATCGTGATTCGGGAACCCGCCGCCCGACGCGCCCCAGCGGCGCACGAACGCGCCGTTTTGATAGATGCCGCAGCCGTAAAATCCCGGCGCCTGCTTCCCGTCGTAATCAAAGAACAACGTTTGATCCGCGCCGATTGCGTTTGCGCCGTGCGCAATCGCGAAGTCCGCGACGGTTTGAATTTGATATTGCACGACGTCGGCGTTGTGAATATCGAGCGGTACGTCGCTCGGCAGACCGGGTTGATAGGCGACCACGTGCGTGGGTTGATTGTTTGAGTCGCAGTCGTAAACGACCCAGTCCGGATGGTTCGCTTGGAACCACGCAAGGTTGTGGTGCGAGATCGGATTGTAGTCGGTCGGCTGGACGAAGTATTGGATCGCCGACAAGTTCGGATTTCCGGCGCGCCACGTGGCTGCCGATGCCCCTGCGTCTCCGTCACCCGCGCCCCAGACGGCGGTCGTATTTTTTGCCGCGGCGGTCGATTGGGCGCCCGTCGTCGAGTAGTCGAAGATTTGGAACATGTTGACCGCGCCGGCAACTCCGCTTCCGCCGGAGGGTCCCGGTGGGAACGTCGGCGCGGAAGTCGGCGCCGGCGATGATGTCGGACCTGTGCCGGACGTAGAAACGATCGACGCGGTCGCGGCTTGGAAATTACCAAGGGAGTTGTAGTAGCCGACGGCCTTGACGACATTGCCGACTTCTGCGTTTTTGAGGAAACTCGAATAGATCGAAACGTTGCCTTTTCCGGTGATCGTCGCTACCACGTGGAAGTATGGCGCGGTCGAGATACTCGTGACTGGCCCCTGGATCGTTACATAGTACGACCTATCCGCTTGTGCGGTCAGCGTACCGGCGCCGGCCGTCACGCTCGGCGCGGCTCCGGATGCAGCGGCGCCCGCATCCGGCACCGGAGGCGTGGCATTTGATGATAGGCCCCCGGAGCACGCGCTTACGGAGAGAGCAAGAAGCAATAGCGAACTAGAGCGTTTGAACAAACGTCTCACTTGATATATCCCTAATTGACGGCGGCGGATACCGAAGCTAGGACGGGTGGTGCTTCCGTGCAGCTATCGAAGTGTTGCTCGGCATCTCTACTTGTAAACGAGAGGCACGTCCGTGCCTGACACAATTTTTATCGGCGGTTAATTAAGAGAAATGCGCGAGTATTGTAAAGATACCGCCATCGACGTCGCTGACCGAGTTAGCGATCGTATGATTGTGCGTTACGCCAGGGGTTGCCTAGTTCGCCGGTAATGACATCGCGATGCCGGATGTAGATATTGTGATCGTCGGAGCGGGCGCCGCAGGACTCGCATGCGCGCGCCGCCTCGCAATCGCGGGGCTGCAAACGGTCGTACTCGAAGCGCGCGATCGCGTCGGCGGTCGCGTGGTCGAAGCCTCGAAGGGTGCCGTCAGCGCGGAACTCGGCGGCGAATTCATTCATGGGCCCGCGCACGAAACGCGTGCACTGCTTCGCGAGATCGGTCAACGTGAAGTCGAGCCCGACGGTGATGACTGGGTGCGCAGTTCAAAGGGTGCATTGCAGCGCCGCGAAGATGAATTCCGTTCGGCGGTTTCACTCTTCAAAAATGTCGATAAGCTCGAGGCTGACGAAAGCGTCGAACGGTTTCTCGCGCGTTATGCAAACGGTCGTGCGGATGCGCAGCGAGTCGAAGATGCGCGCGCGTTCGTCGAAGGGTTCGATGCTGCCGATCCGGCGAAGGCGAGCGCGCGCGGAATCGCGTTCGAATGGGAGTCGGGTGTAGATTCGCAAGCTGCGCGGCCCGTCGGCGGCTATCGACCGATGTTTGACTACTTATACGAGGACTGCGCGAAGGCCGGCGTTCGTTTCGAGTTCTCGACGATCGTCGAGCGCATCGAATGGCAACCCGGTTCGGTAACGGTCAGCGCGCGCGACGGTTCGCAAGCGGTGCGTGCATTTCGTGCGCGCGCTGCGATCGTCACGCTACCCATCGGTGTTTTACGCAACGGGGACGTGCGGTTCGAGCCGGAACTCCCGTCGCTAAAACGTGAAGCGCTTGAAAAAATCCTAATGGGTGACGTCGTGAAGGTCGCGTTGTTTTTCCGCTCGCCCTTTTGGGAGGACGTCGCCGGCGGCCGCTATCGCGGCGCAGCTTTCTTTCGTGATTCTAGCGCCGTGTTTCAGGCGTATTGGACGCAACTTCCGTTACGGCAGCCGCTCGTTATCGCTTGGGTCGGCGGACCCGCGGCGACAGAATTGCGCCGCCGCCCCGGCGACGAAATCGTCGCGCAGGCGCTCGATGGATTCGGAACGTTGTTGGATGCGAAAGACCGCGCGCATGAAGAGTTCGAAGGCGGCATCATGCACGACTGGGGCGGCGATCCATTTGCGCGCGGAGCGTACAGCTATCTCGCAGTCGGAGGTGGGAATGCCCGTTCGCAACTCGCATCCGCGCTCGACGGCACCTTGTTTTTCGCGGGCGAAGCGACATCGGAAGACGGGCAAGGCGGGACGGTCAACGGCGCGCTCGCGACCGGAGAGCGAGCGGCCCGCGAAGTAGCTGCGCGCTTCGCGACAGATCGGCGATCATAAATGGGATCTCCGTCGTCGGTGTTTTCGGAGTGGGCCGCCTTTTACACGCTCACGGGGAGTTCGGCTGCTGCGTTGACGGGACTGACCTTCGTAGTCATTACGCTGCTGCGAGATAGCCAGCGGCGTGCGGGTACCGGCGGCATCGCGCGCGTCAGTGCAGCGACCGTGGCGCATTTTACGGCGGCATTGATGATTTCCGGCATACTTCTCGCGCCGTGGCCGATGTTGCTGGTACCGTGCACGCTGCTCGCAGCAGCGGGCGCAGCCGGCGTTTCGTATCAGTGCCGCTTACTCGTCTATTCCTTGCGATTTTCTGAGTACACACCCGATGCCGAGGATTGGACGTGGTACACGTTTCTTCCAATGTTTGCCTACGCCGTTATCTTAGGCAGCGCGGTCGCACTATCGATTGCGCCGCAGCACGCGATGTATGCGCCGGCCGCCGGCGTCGCTCTGCTGATTTTGGTCGGCATTCACAACTCATGGGACATCGTGACGTACATCACGATCAGCGATCCGGCGAGCGGAGACAAACCGAGCTAAAACGCTACGCGGCCTTCTTTCGTGGAAGCAGAAACACGAAGGGCGCAAGCGCCGCGGCAATGATGCCCGCAATCAGCAAGGCGTCGCCATACGCGAGTACGGT
This sequence comes from Vulcanimicrobiota bacterium, assembly GCA_019232905.1. GTDB lineage: Bacteria > Vulcanimicrobiota > Vulcanimicrobiia > Vulcanimicrobiales > Vulcanimicrobiaceae > JAMXLG01. The sequence goes on along the minus strand of JAFANA010000059.1, from coordinate 40,755 downwards.
CGATTGCTGCTCGACGAGCGCCGATAGCTGTACCGCGGAGTGCGTTCGCAAGAACTGCGCGACCGCCGGGTGGGAAAGCGTCATCGAGCCCGCGAGCGTCGTCTGATGGAAGATAGCGCGGCGATCGAGCAGCGTTACGAGTGCGGCAGCAGTGATCGACCCACCCATTTGAAACGAGAGAATGATGAACGACGATGCTTTCGCAGCCTCTTGCGGAACGGCGCGCAACGTGGCAACGAGCAGCGGCGAATAGACGAGCGCGATGCCGACACCGGCCAGTAGTTGCGGCAGTACGAAGGATCCGAAGCTCGCTTGCGACGTCATCTGATGGCCAAGCCAGATCGCGCCGGCGCCGTTGCCGATCAGCCCGCAGGCAATCAGGAACCGCAGATCGATGCGCCGGTTGTTCGTAATGCGTCCGAGAGGCAACGTCAGAAAGACGACCGGCAGTGCCCGCAAGCCGAGCAAAATTCCCGTTTCGGTCGACGTGAAGCCGAGCTGATCGACGGTGAATTGCGGAAGCAAAAGTGCGCCGCCGAAGACGCCCACGGCATTGGCGATAATTGCAAGCGACGCAATGCTTACGGCGCGATGACGAAGGACGCGCAGATCGACGATCGGCGCTGGGTTGCGCAGTTCCCACCAAACGAAGCCCACGGCTCCCAGTGCTGCGATGATCGCAGCGGCCGTGATCCGTTGATCGGAGAACCAGTCATACTGTTGTCCTTGATCGAGCACGAACTGGAACGGCGCGATCGTCAAAATGAGCAGCGCGATTCCGACGGCATCGACGGGTGCTCGCGCCGGTTTCGAATCGTCTCGCAGGAACCGCAGCAGTAACAGAAACGAGATGATGCCCGGGACGATGTTAACGTCGAAGATCCACGGCCACGAGTAATTATCGGTAATGATTCCGCCGATCGTCGGGCCGATCGAGGGTCCGAGCACGGTCGCAAATGCGAAGATCGATTGGCTGAGGCCGAGTTCTTTCGCTCCGAACGTATCGCGCAGAATAATCTGCGCCGTCGCCAACAACCCGCCGCCGAATGCGCCCTGCAGGATGCGGAAGAAGATCAACGCATCGAGCGACGTCGCCATGCCGCAGAGCAACGACGCAATCGTAAATCCGGCGATCGAGACGAGAAAATAGTTCTTACGTCCGAAGCGCCGCTGAAGCCACGGCGTGATCGGGATGACGACCACGTTCGCGACGACGAAGGCCGTGACGACCCAAATCGCTTCGTCGACCGTCGCGCCGAGATTGCCTTGAATCGTCGGCAACGACACGTTGACGATCGTCGTATCGATCATCTGCAGCAGCGCAGCGAGCATGACACCCGCAACAACGAGCGCGCGCCGCAAACCGTGTTCTACGAGCGGCTCGGCCGGCGTTGCCGGCGGCAGTGAAATCGCGACGGGCGCTTGTAGTGGCGCCGCCGGACGCGCAATAGATAGCATGATTGCGCTGCAAGACTATCGCGCGCATAAAACGGTTGCTAGACATTTGCGGTCCTAGCACCGACGATGCTACGATACTTTGCTGTTATTGCGCGCCGTTAACAGTGAACGTACGTCGTCGTCCGAAACTTCTGCGAAATCATCGTAATGCAATCCGACCGCGCCGAAATGTTGGAATTCGTGCGGACAGATGACGCGATCGGCGACACCGCGCAGCCACTCCACGGTTTCGGCAGGAGCGACGGGAACCGCGACGATGACGGCAGCGGGATCGCGCGCGCGAATCGCGCGCGTTGCGGCGAACATCGATGCGCCTGTCGCAAGGCCGTCATCGACGACGATCACCCGTTTCCCAGCAATTTCGGGCTCGGGCCGGTCTTCGCGATACGCGGCGCTGCGCCGGCGCAGTTCGACTGCTTCGCGTTGCAGCGTCTCCTCCAGCGCCTCGCGATTCACCCGCGCCATTTCTAGTGTGGCGGGATCGACGACATAGGTGCCGTCCGATGCGATAGCGCCCATCGCCAGTTCTTCATGCCCGGGGACGCCGAGTTTGCGCACGACGTACACATCAAGCGGCAGATGAAGCGCCATAGCGACTTCATAGCCGACGGGAACGCCGCCCCGCGGCAGTGCAAGAACGATTGCGCCGGCGTCGTCCGTATAGTCGTGGAGACACACGGCAAGCTGGTGCCCTGCCTCCGCGCGGTCGCGTAATAGAGCCATCCCTTAAGTATCAGTACCCGAACGCTCACGACTCATTCACAATTGCTGCGCACGGCCGTAATACGCTCGCTACAACGAGAGGGGCTTACCGCAATGGGTATCTTGACTTTCACCTCCCTCACCGATGCGATACGCGCCGGCTATCACGTATACGACCGCACTCCCGAAGGTTTTCTTGTTCGCGCTCGTACGGCCGCCGGCTGGGCGTTGGCCATCGTCCGCTTCAGGTGATCCTTCGAGGCGGCAGAACGCATCGATTGCCGTGCGCAATCGTTGCAACGCTGCCGCCGGGACACCGGCTGCGCTTACTTCACGGTCATGCGCACGCGCGAGCGTGCGCGCGGAGGGAAACGCGCGGTAAATCGCGCCGTCGCGCACGATCGACGTACCGAAGCGTTTGAGTAGGCGCTGCTTGACGCAGCGAGCCGCGTGAGGTGGAAGAAACGGGTCGAGAATCGACGCGCAAACGCGTTCGAACGGGGTTGTGCGCTCGTCACCTCGGCGCAAATACCACGCGACGCGGCGGTGCGCGGCGACACATTGCCGTTCGCTGAGGGCGACGTCGGCGTCCAGCCACACGTCCACGGTTGAATCGTCGACCGCGTAGCAGGTCGCGAGCGCGCAGACACCGTCGATTTCGAACGCTTCGCGGATCGTTTCATCCGGCGAGCGGAAATGGCGCAGAGCGCGGGTCCGTACGATCATGACGACAGCCTACCGCGAGAAACCTGACAGCCTCTGTCAGGAATCAAACGAGCCACAAAACAATTCGCTGGTCTCATATCCCTACGACGAACGAGACCAGCAAAAAGAGACGTCGGCGCGGTCCGAGGTTAGTCGTCTGTGGTGACGTTGCCGCCTTGGTCGTCGAAGAAGAAGCGGGTGTCGTAGGCTTTCACTTCGCCGGTCAGCTCGTCGCGGACGCGCGAATGGATCGAGAGCCGGTGCAGCGCTTTTCCATTGCGTTTGATGACGCCGCCGTACGAGTACTGCACGAGCGGCGTTTTCTCGTCCATTGGCGCGAGGCGGCCTTTGCGCACCAGCAGCCCGAGCATCTGGTCTTGCAGTTTCTTCGGGATCAGCCGCGCGACGTCGTCGGCTTTCAGTTTGACGAGTTCGAGCTCTTTCTGCGCCTTGTTCTCGACGGTGACTTGGTCGTTGTTGCAGAACCTGATGACGGCGTCCCAGTCGTCGGCGCTGATGCCGGTAAAACTCAACCCGTACCGCCACGCCGGCTTTCCTTGGGAGGTTCCGGGTTGCTGCCAGATGCGTTTCGCGCGAATGACGATATTCCGCGACTCGAGTCGCACCCGCAAATTCACTTCTTCCGGAAGTGCCGCCGGAGAGACGAGGCCCATACCGCTTCCGGAGATATCGAGGCAGGCGCAGCTCGCCCACTGTGACCCTACGGCCGCCCATGCCTGAAACGGGCCCGCCCGACGCGGATACTTGCGCCGGTTCTGCGGTGCACCGGTAAAGAACGTGATGAGGTCGTTGAGCATCTACGTTACTTTTCGACGGTTACGCCCGTGCCGATGAGCCTCTTGACAAAGGCTTGCATGCTTTTTTGTAACTAGCGTTACCGTTCCTTTACGCGCGCTTTACAAAAGTCCGAGCGCGATGCTAGAAGTGGCGCGCCACCGTCGATTCGACGGGGATGACCTCGTGTTGGGTGATCCAAGCGGCCGGGCCGTTCGCCGACACGATGTAGTCGCCGAAGTAGCGGCCCTGCGGGCTGTCGATCACGACTTGAACTTTTGCGCTCGAGGCATCGGCCAGCGCCGCGCGGACCACCCGGAATTCCGTCGCCCCCGCCAAAATCGGTGCTTCCGTGAGGTTCGACGTACCGGCACTCGCGGAGAGGCCCAGGTTCCCGAGTGCCGAGCTTGCGTCGCCTCGCATGAGCGAATCAAGATACGACATTACAATGAGACGCGCGCGTTGAACGAGCGGGGGCTCGCGCGAAGGCATCGTCCCGGCAGCCAGCTTCATCGAAGAGAGCCGGTGAAGAGCGGCCTGACGATCTCGCGTACCCGGTTTAGTCGCGGCGGCGATCCGGACCGGCTCTGCGGTCACTACGGAAGCCGGCGTTGCCGTAGGCTTCGGCGCGGCGGCCGGTGTCGCGGTTGGACGAGGAGTTGGTGCCGGCGTGGCGGTCGCGGGCGGTGCGGTGCGCTGCGCGACGACGATCTTCGGCGGCGCCGGATGCGCGCGAGCAGCCGCGATCGCGTGATGGTGCACGGCGACGCGTTGCGGCACCGGGGCGCTGGAGACAACGGCCGGATAACTCATTGCCCATGCGAGCGCCGCTTTGCCCGCTGGAACGATCAAGAAGATAAACGCCGCCGTAACGGCGGCACCGGCAGCGACGATTGCTACCGCGAGAGCCGTTCCCGTAGCGGCGCGTGCGAGCGACGAAAATGCACCGCGGTAGATTCGTTCGAGCGATGCATCCGTCGCAAAGAAGGAGCGGCGCAACTGCTCGCTCCGTTCCGCTGCCGTCTTCGTGAGCCGGCGCAGTCCTTCGCTGGTGGAGACGGGCGGCAGTGCGGCGCGCAACTGTGAGCTTAGATCGTCGTCCGTTCCTTCGACGGTTGCGGATCGAGAGACGATCACCGGCATCAGAATCGCCCGCAGCGCGTTTCGATCGAGCGTTCGCAAAGCACGCCGGTTTTGCTCGAGAAAGGTGCCGAAGTCCGGCGACATTTCGTAGTACGCGCGCTCGTCGTCGTCCATGCGCGCGAGGCTGCGCGCAATGAGGCCCTGAAGTTCGTCGTCGCTGAGCGTCCCCAAATACTGATGGGTGGCGCGCGCAACCTCAAGCGGGCTCAGCGCCGCGAGCAAGTAGTCGACGGAGCGCGACGTGCGCTTCGACTTCAGAAACATATCGACGATACTCTACTCCTTCGGAAAGGCGCGCGGTAGGCGCGTCCGGAGCGCACGACTAGGACTATGGTCCCCGTTTGAAGGAGAGCGCTAGCCATGCGCTTCGTTGTCTTGGCGTGGGCACTGTCGCGTCTGCTGATCGTCGCCGTCATGCTCTCGAACGGGCATGCAGACGCCTTTGCGAATTGGGATGGAGCCTGGTACGGCTCGATCGTCGCGCACGGGTACGAATACGCCCCCGACGGACGCCGTCACAACGTCGCATTCTTTCCACTCTTTGCGTTGCTCGCAGCACCGTTCGTAACGCGCGGCTTGCCGTGGCCCGTTGTCGCCGCCGTGCTGGCAAATGCCGCATTTTTGGCCGCTCTCGTCCTGGTGTATCGTCTCGCCGTGCGCCGTTACGACGCGGTCGCAGCGAAGTGGTGCGTTGCCGTGGCCTGTCTCTTGCCGCCGTCGCTGTTTTGCAGCGTCGCATATCCGCAAAGCGTCTTCTTGTTGAGCAGCGCGCTTGCGCTCGATTTCTGGGATCGATCTCACGTTGTAGCCGCGGGCGGTGCGGGCGGTTTCGCCTCAGCGGCAAATCCGTTGGGATTTCCGCTCGCATTGGCGATGTTGCTCGACGGAATGATGCAGAGGCGCGCGGCTTCAATTGTCGCCGGCCTCATTGCATTCTCGGGAATTGCGGCGTTCTCGCTCTACTGTGCGCTGCACTTCGGTGACGCGCTCGCATTTGTGCATGCGCAGCGTAGCTGGCAACGCGGTTTCGGCATCGACCTTCACGCGTGGCGCGCGATCTTCACCTCGCTCCTTACGCTCGACGGCGCGCGCCAAAATATCATGGTGGTCGCGCTCGTGCCGCTCGGAGCACTTGTCGTGGCCGCGCAAGCGCGACGGCTCGGGCGCATGATGACGCTCTATGCGCTCGTGGCACTTGCAATGCTCGTCTGTTCGGGCACGCCGTTCTCCGTCGACCGTAATGCATACGCTGTTGCGCCGGTTCTCCTTGGGTATGGTGCGACGCTGCGGCGCGTACCGGCGGCCGGGTATATTGCGCTCGCGCTGTGCGCGCTGTTGCTGGTCATCGATGCGGGCCGTTTCGCACGCTTCGAGTGGGTAGCGTAACCGTACGACGGCGACGAGTAGTCTATGACGTTATCCATGACCACGCAGCTTGCGCTCTTTGATTGCGGTCCACGCGTGCTCGTCGACGACGAGACCGGGCGTATTGCGTACTACCCGAACGTATTTGATCCCGGAGAGGCGATGCAACTGTTCCATTGGTTGCTCGACAACGCGCCCTGGTCATCGGAAACGATGTGGATGTACGACAAAATGGTCGACGTGCCGCGGCTCGTTGCTCGCTTCGCAGGCGATAATCTCCCGCCGCCGCTCGAGGGCGCGCGCGAGCGCGTCGCGGAGTTTCTCGGGGAACGCTTTACGAGCGTGGGACTCAACTACTACCGCGACGGACGCGACAGCGTCGCATGGCACAACGATCATCTCGAAGACCTGCCGCCGCAACCGACGATCGCGCTATTAAGCCTCGGCGCGACGCGCCGCATGCAGGTGCGAACGAAGCGCCGCCCGCGAATCGTGCATTCCGTCGACCTTGACGCGGGAAGCCTTTTCGTGATGAGCGGCCGCTCCCAGGAGTTTTGGGAACACACGATCGCGAAATCGCCGCGTCCGACCGACGCGCGTATCAGCGTGGCGTTTCGTCCGCGCTTCCTCGGGAACGTTTCGCAACATGAACAGCCGCAAGACTGATCCGCCTGATGAGCGGCCGCACGAAAACCGCGACGTTCCGAGCGACCGTCCATATGAAGAAGACGCGTCCGTTCCCGGCGACAACGACCCGAAAACCGCGCTTGACCCCGAACTCGAACGGGAGACCGAAGAGTGAAGAAAGCACCCGTACCTGCAATCCACGATCAGACGCCGATTCTCGACCTCCGTAAGCACCGTCACGGCGAGCAAATTCGCGGCGCGTTACGCTACGATGCGGACGCGCTGCTAAAAGCGGATCCACTCGTCCTGCCGTTGCCCAAAGAAGGTACGATTGCGATTTACACCGACGACGAATACATTGCCGAGGCGGTCGGTAAAAAGTTGTCGGATTACGGTTACGCGGACGTGGAGGAGATCGACGGCGGAATCGATGCGTGGAAGGCCGCGGGACGTCCAACGGAACCCGAAACGCAAGAGCAACCCGTTCCAAGCGTCGAGGAAGCCGGCCTTCACGACCTATGACGAGCGCGTGCGGCTCGCGGGACGCACGATCGACGTCATAAGCACGCCGGCGCTTCGCCACGACGCGCCGACGCTGGTTTTTCTTCACGAAGGATTGGGTTCGATCGCGCTATGGCGCGATTTTCCCGAGCAGATTTCGGCGCGCACGGGCTGCGGCACCGTCGTGTACTCGCGCTACGGCAACGGCTTTTCAGAAACATTACATGAGCCGCGAGCCGTAGACTACATGCACGCCGAGGCGCTCACGGTTCTTCCCGAACTGCTGGATGCGCTTCACGTCGAACGTCCGATATTGATCGGACATAGCGACGGTGCGTCGATCGCGCTCATCTATGCATCGGCATATCCGCGCAACGTTCGTGGACTCGTTCTCGAGGCGCCGCACGTGGTCGTCGAGGATGTCAGTGTCAAGAGCATTGCTGCGATCGCAGAGACGTACCGGACCACGGATTTACGCGAAAAAATGGCCCGTTACCACGCGGACGTCGATGCGACGTTTTACGGATGGAACGACATTTGGCTCGCGCCCGCGTTCCGTTCGTGGTCGATCGTCGATCTGTTGCCGTCTGTTGCTGCGCCGGCACTCGCAATTCAGGGCATCGACGACGAATACGGAACGCTCGCGCAACTCAATCTGCTCGCGCACAATAGCCGCGGAACCACCGATCGTCTCGTCCTCGCACGCTGCGCCCACGCACCGCACCGCGATCGTCCCAATGTCGTCGCCGGTGCCGTGTCGGAGTGGATCGCAGCCGTTGCACGACCGGGATAGCCCTGCGCGGCCGAAGAACGTTCGGCTATGGCCGATGCCTCGGTCCTTCGTCCCGATCTGTCGCTCGTTCTCGAGCGCATCACGGATGGTTTCTTCGCGCTCGACGTGCAGTGGCGAATCTCGTATATAAACGCGGAGGCGCGTAAATTACTGCATGCGCAGGAGCATTGCGTCGGCGCGCATTGGCTCGAGATTTTTCCGCTCGCGCGCGGCCGTCTCTTCGAACGCGAATATGAACGCGCCATGCACGACCAGCAGTCCGTCCAATTCGTCGAGTATTCGAAGACTGCCGCGCTGTGGCTCGAGGTAAAAGCCTATCCGTCCGCCGACGGGCTGTCCGTGTATTTCCGCGACGTTTCGTCGCGCATCGAAGCGCAGCGCGAGGTAGAGCGCAATGCGCGGCGGCAGCAGGCACTCATCGACTTCGGACGCACGGCGCTCGCGGGCGCGACGATTGATGAAATCGTCGTCGATGCGCTCGATCTCGTGCGCGACGTTTTGGAGACGCCGGTCGCGGAACTCATTGCGTTTGAGCGCGATGCCAAGCGATTTGCGGTGCGACGCTCGTCCGGATGGGGGCTCCACGCGTCCTTCGAGCGGCAAGTGCCCCTCGTTGCGCACCTGGAACACGTCGTACGCACGGGCGAACCTTTCGTCTGTCCGGACGTGCGCACCGACCACCGCGCGCCTTCCCTCGCACAACTGAAGAAGAACAATGTGCTCTCGTGCATAGCGGTATTAATCGGCACGCCGGCCGACCCGAAGGGCGTCATTGCCGTCTACTATCCGCTTGCGCGAACGTTCTCCGTTGGTGACGTCCGTTTCGTGCAGTCCGTTGCGCAAACGGTTGCTGAGACCGACAACGCCCTCGAATCAAACCGCCGGATGGCGCAGGTCCTCGAGAGCATTCGTGACGCGTTCGTCGCCGTGGACCGGAACTTGCGCATCACCTACGTCAACTCGCAGATGGCGCGGTATTTCAACGTCGAACCGTCCGCCGTGATCGGGCGTTCCGTGGTGGAATTCACCCCGCAGTTCGATCGCGACGGCGTTGCGCTCAAGAGCTTCAAAGAGGCACTCGCCCACGAACGCGCGGTGACGTACGAGACGGCAATTCGCGACCGGTGGTACGAGGCGCGTCTCTATCCCTTTGCGACCGGCGTTGCCGCATATGTGCGTGACGTCACGCCGCGCAAAACGGAAGAAGAGCGTATTTTGCATCTTAATGCCGAGTTGGAACGACGCGTTGCACAACGCACGCAGCAGCTCGAGCTCGCAAATAAAGAACTTGAGTCATTTTCGTACTCGGTCTCGCACGATCTTCGCGCGCCGCTGCGGGCGATCGACGGATTCTCCCAAGCGCTCGCCGAGGACTATGCCGGTGCGCTCGACGACCGTGCCCGCGGATACGTCGATCGCGTGCGTAGAGCCGCACAACGCATGGCGGACTTGATCGACGCGCTCCTGCGTCTTGCCAAAGTGGCGCGGGCGCCGATTAGCTTCGATGACGTGAACTTGAGCGCACTCGCGCAGAGCGTCGCACAGGATTGCCGCGACGGTGAGCCGGAGCGGCGGGTGACGGTACGGATTGTGGAAGGACTACGCGCCGCCGGGGAGCCGAATCTACTTCAAGTGCTGCTTCAGAATCTCGTCGGTAACGCATGGAAGTTCACGCGGCACGCGGCGGCCGCGTCCATCGAGGTCGGCCGGAACGCCGACGGTGAGTTCTTCGTCCGCGACAACGGCGCCGGATTCGACATGGCGTATGGAAATAAGCTCTTCGGTGCGTTCCAGCGGCTGCATCCGGCCGATGAATATGAGGGGACCGGGATCGGTCTTGCAACCGTGGCACGAATCGTTCATCGTCACGGCGGCGCGATTCGGGCCGAAGGTGCCGTCGGCGCCGGCGCCACATTTTATTTCACGCTCCCGGCGTCAAAGGAATGACCACGCATCAGCATGAGCAAGCCCTACATCCTGCTCGTCGAGGATAACCCCGACGATATCGAACTCACCCAGCGGGCATTTGCAAAAAACCACATTATCAACGATATCGTCGTCCTGAAGGACGGCGCCCAAGCGTGCGAGTTTCTCTTTGACGACGACGCGCGCGGTCGAGGATTGCCGCAAGTCATTCTTCTCGATCTCAAGCTCCCAAAAATCTCGGGACTCGAAGTGTTGGAACAAATCCGCGCGTCGTCGCGAACGCGTTTGATTCCGACGGTGATCTTGACCTCGAGCAAACAAGAAGAAGATTTACTCCAGGGTTACCGGCTCGGGGTGAATAGCTACGTCCGCAAGCCCGTCGATTTCAACGAGTTCGTCGAAGCCGTGCGACAAGTGGGACTTTATTGGCTCGTGCTCAACGAGCCGCCGCCGGGCGTCGGTGCGGGTGGAGGAATGTAGTGCGCTTACGCGTGCTGTGCGTCGACGATTCGCCGGACGATGCCGAACTCAACGTGCTCGCGTTAACGCGTCACGGGTTTGCGGTAGAGAGCTTGCGCGTCGATCAGCCCGCGGACGCGACTGCCGCGCTCGACGAACAATCGTGGGACCTGATCCTCTGCGACTACTCGATGCCGCAATTCAGCGCGCCCGACATGCTCGAACTTCTTCGCGAACGCGAAAGTGATACGCCGACGCTCGTCGTGTCCGGAGCGATCGGTGAAGAAGCGGCGGTCGAAACGATTCGCCTCGGCGCGTACGACTATATCTTTAAAAACAACCTGAAACGCCTGGGTCCGGCGGCGGAGCGCGCGCTGCGCGACGGCGAACTGCGGCGCGCGCGCGCCTTGATGGAAGTGCAGTTGCGCGAACGCGAGACGCGCCTGCGGCTCCTCTTCGAACAGCTGCCCGCGCTCGTCATTTCCTGCGATACGACGCTCACGGTGACCTCGGTCGAAGGCGCGCAACTGGCACAAGTTCCGGACGAGCCGGCGTCCCTCATCGGCATGCACGTCGCGAGTTCCGCGTTGCTTGCGGACGAGTCACGTTTTCCCATCCGCCACGCGCATCTGCAAGCCTTGCAAGGCGGATCGGCGGAGTACGAAATGATCTGGGGCGGCAAGACCTTTCGCGGTCATGTCGAGCCGCTGCGCGACATTGATGCACGCATCGTCGGAACGATTTCGGTCGCGTTCGACATCACCGAACGCAAGATCGCCGAGCAGCGAATCGCGTACTTCGCGCAATACGACCCGCTCACCGATCTGCCGAACCGTGCGCTGCTCGAGGACCGGCTTTCGCAGGCTATTGCGATGGCTCAGCGTCATCGCAATCCGGTTGCGCTCGTTTCGCTGGATATCGATTCGTTCGCCGAAGTAAACGAGTTGTACGGAACGACCAACGGCGACGAAGTGCTCCGCTTGGTTGCGCAGCGTTTCCGCCGCCTGGTCAACGGCGCGGCAACCGTTTCGCGCGTCGGCGAAGATCAATTCGCGATTTTGCTGGTCGACGTGGCGTCGCCTGCGGACGGCCGCGAGTTCCTTCGGCGGCTGCACGCGCTCTTCGAAGCGCCGTTTACCGTCGGCGATATCGATGTGTACGTCAACGCGAGTTCGGGTCTGGCCATGTTTCCCGAAGACGGTTCCGACGCGCCGGCACTCGTGCGTTCCGCCGAAGCGGCGATGCAGGCCGCGAAGCAATCCGGCGGACACGGCTACCGGGTCTTCGAACCGAACATGATCGCGGCATCGTCCGAGCGCCTCGCGCTCAAGCGCGACCTTCGCCATGCAGCCTCAGAGAACCAATTCGTCCTTCACTATCAGCCGATTTTTCGCTGCACCGATCTGGTCTTTACCGGTTACGAAGCACTCGTTCGCTGGCAGCATCCGCACCTCGGGCTCGTTCCGCCCGATCATTTCATTCCGCTCGCGGAAGAGTCGGGCGCGATCGACGAACTCGGCAGCTATGTCGTGGACACCGCGTGCCGTCAACTCTCGCAGTGGGACGCGCAAGGCATCGATGTGCCGCGTATTACTGTCAACATTTCGGCACGTCAACTCGAGCGAGCCGGATTACGCGATACAATTGCCGTAGCACTGCGTAAATACGATCTGGCGCCGTCGCGCATCGAACTCGAGCTCACGGAAAGTTCGATAATGCGCGACATTTCGGGTGGAATTGCACTTCTGCACGAACTCAAAGCGCTGGGAATCCGCTTGTCGGTCGACGATTTCGGCACGGGCTACACGAGCCTCAGCTATTTACGCCGGTTCCCGATCGACGTGTTGAAAATCGATAAGAGCTTTTTGCGCGACATGCTGCCGGGCTCCCAAGACGAAGCGATCGTCAAAGCCATCGTTACCCTCGCCGAAAACTTAGGTCTCGCCTCGGTGGCGGAAGGCGTCGAATCGCGCGTGACGCTCGAACAGATCCGCGCAATCGGCGCGTCCGAGGTGCAAGGCTTTTTCCTAGGCGAACCAAGCCCGGCCAACGACGCGCTGTCCTTCATCGGCGACCTCCAACGCGCCCGCACCTGACAGTTACGGCTGCGGTGTCGGGATAAAGTGGACTTGGCCTGCCGCGTAGTCGATGACGACGTTGAAGTGTTCGAGGAAGCCGGCGCCGAGGTGGCCGAACGCGGTGCCGTGCAGAAGCTGGGTTGCGCCGATGCGCTGTTCGCTCATTGAAAGATCGCCGACGCGAACTTCGGGGATTACGCCCATCAATTCGACGCTCGTTCCGCCGACGCCGGAGACCGGGCGCTGTTCGGTCGCCGAGAACAGTTCGCGATGCGCTTGATAGTAATCGTAGGCGAGGTTGATGTTCGACTCGTCGCCGGTGTCGAGGGCGAGTTGCGTGCCGAGGGTTCCGAGTTGAACGGTCAGCACCGGAACAAAATTCTGGAAAATCAACGGCACCGACGTGCCGCCCGGGGGGATCGGTGCGTCGAACATGATCGTGTGGTGCGTCGGATCGAGTCCGATCGTCGTCGACGCCAGAACGTCGGCTCCGAGGACGACATCGTAGCCGAATTTATGAATGTCGCGCAGAACGACGTAGTTGGCGGGGCCATAGGCCGCATTACCGACGCGTAGATCCGTTGCGCGTACGACGTCGGTCGAGTAATTCCCCAAGCCGCGAACGTCGAACGAGCCGACCGACGGTGCACGTAGCTGTTGCGCGAGTTCCGCGCTGATCGAGAGGCCCGAGTTGCCGGTGTCTAGCAGGCACGTCGTCGTCACGCCGCCGAGGCTGCACGGAAAGATCGGAATTGCGCGATCGGGGTCGCTCTGAACGGCGATGGGCGCGCCGTGGAACATCGGCATCGGGCCATGCGGCGGCGCGAAGTCGTCCGTCGTCGTGTCGCGGCCGTCGTAGCGTTCGAGCACCTCTCCGTTGCGCAAGACGAGAAACGGAAGATTGAGGTTTCCGACGGGGCGGTAATCGCGATATTCGAGGGTAGCATCGCCGTCGACGTCTTGGATATAGCGCACGAGCGCCGTCTTCACATCGACGAAGACGCGCATCGGCGTTGCATCACCGTTGCTAACGACGAGCACGCGATAACGTACGTCATCGATCGTTTGCGAGCCCGCGTCGCGGACGTACCCGCCATTATCGACAAAATCGGGCGAGAGAAAGTCGAGCGACGCGATCGTTCGTTCGCCGCGCAGATAGGTATCGTTCGTATCCGACTGCGGCAGGCGCGTGCCGTTGATATTGAGCGAGTAGAGCCGCTCGCCGTCGAAGTACGTGCCCGCGCAGAGGTTCGACGCGCACTCGTAGGTCGCGAAACGCAGCCCAAGCGACTCGTTGCGCACCGCGGTCGTTTCGTGCTGCAGCGTAATGTGCGACGCGGAGGTGAGGTGTGTGCGCCACACCGGCCCGCTGTGCGCGCGCATCCGGTCGAGGAACGACGCGAAGTCGTCGGGACGCGCCGCCGCTACCGTCGAGCACATGACGGCGAAAAGCAGCGCGAGCCGCGCGGCGAAGAGCATGGGATGGAATTCGAGTTGCTCGACCGCTATCTTCTTGAGGCGACGCCCGCGAAAGCCGACGTGGTCAAATCGCTTCTGGCCGACCGCAGCGGCGCGCCGGCGGCGCAGCCGTTCTATGAAGGCATGCGCATGTTGGGAGCGCGGACGCCGGATTTGACGCTGGTTGCGCTTCGCTTGGTGTTGGCCGGCAAGAAGGCCGACGACGAGAGCGTCGTGGCGCTGCGCGATCTCGCCGAACGCGCGCGTTCCGGCGAGGACGCGGCAGCGGCGCGGGATGCCTACATGAAGGCGCTCGCTTAGTCTAAGAAATCTCCGAGGACCTGCGGCTGCTCTGCCGGAACGGAACGGAAGACGCCCGCGTTACTCGTGATGACCATGACCACGAAGCTTTTACTCGCAGTTCTCCTCGGCAGCGTTTCTTTGCTGCCGCTTCGTGTTGCTGCCGAACAAGTCGAATCGCCGCCGAACAATCTCTACCGCTCGCTCGAATCGGGTAGTCCGTCGCGACCGGCTGCGCGCGTGCGCGGCGTGATCGAGTCGATCGACTATGCGTCGGGAACGCTGGTCGTACGTTCCGGCGGACGCAGCACGCTCGTAGCCGTCGTGCCGAGCACGTCGATTTACGGAGGTCCGGGCTACTCCGGTCTCTCCGACTTGCGTCGCGGTCAGACCGTCGATATCTCCGTCTACGAAATCGACGGCCGTCTCGTTGCGCAATCGATTCGTCTGAAGTAACGGTGAAGGGAGACGACGGGCTCGACGTTCGCGACTTGGTCGTGCAGTACGCCCGCGCAAACGCTCCCGCCGTCGCAGATGTGAGTTTTTGCGTCCCTGCGGGACGAACGCTCTCCGTCGTCGGTCCCTCGGGCGCCGGAAAGAGCACGCTGTTGCGCGCCGTCTGCGGACTCGTCCGCATCTCGCGCGGCGAGATCGCAATCAATGGCCGGTCCGTCGTCGGGAAACCGCCGCAAGATCGTCGAGCGGCGATGGTCTTTGCTTCGGATGCGCTTGCGCGGACGATGACGGTTCGGGAGAATCTACGCCTCGTTTTACGCTCGCGCGATCGCTTGGATCGGGTCGAAGACGTAACGCGCGCGCTGGACGTCCACGCACATCTCGAGAAGTTTCCGCAACAGCTTTCGACGGGAGAGCGTCAGCGTGTGTCGATTGCGCGCGCCGTGCTTTCGGATCCCGCGGTACTGTTGCTCGACGAACCGCTCGCGCCGCTCGATCCCGATCTTCGCGTGCGCGTGCGGGACGAGATCGTGCACGTTCGCGAACGTTTTACAGGCCCTATCGTCTTCGTGACACACGACCATTCGGACGCGATGGCGGTCGCGGATGACCTCGTCGTCATGATCGACGGTCGAATCGAAGATTCCGGCGATCCGCAACGCGTGTACGATCGTCCGGCAACGGCGCGTGCAGCAGCGTTTCTCGGCGCACGTCCCATGAATCTCGTTCCCGGTGTTGCGTTCGGCTGGGACGGCGGACTCGCTGCATTTCGTCCGGAACGCGCGACACTCGTGCGCGACGGCGGCACACTATGCGGGCAAGTGCAGCGTGTGGAGCGAACCGGAGCCGACGTGTACGTACACGTTCAAACACAGCACGGCACCGTCATCGTGCGCACGGCTTCGGCGGATACGCCGCTCATCGGGAGCGAAATTCGCATAGCCGTTGCGCCTGCCGATCTCTGCCGCTACGAAACCGCTGCATTGTGAACGATCTCGCTCGCCTTGCTGCCGGCGTCATGATTACGGGCTTCGACGCGACAGCGCTCGATGAGCGTGATGTCCAAAGGCTTCGTCGCACCCCTTTTGCCGGATTCATTCTCTTTGCGCGCAACGTCGAGTCCGTTGCGCAAGTGCGCGAACTCACCGACGTGGTGCGCGCGTTTGACGATCCGCCGCAGCTGCTTTCGATCGATCAGGAGGGCGGCCGCGTCGCGCGCATTCGCGACGGTGCCGAAGAGTTGCCGGCAATGATGGCGCTCGGCGCAACACGCGATCCGTCGCTCGCCGTGCGAGCCGGCGAACAGCTTGCCTTCGATCTGCGCCGCGCCGGTCTCTCGCACGATTTTGCGCCGGTCGTGGATCTCGCGCTCGATCCCCGCAATGGAGCGATCGGTGCGCGCGCGTTCGGAGAGTCGCCGGCGCTCGTGATCGAAATGGCGGGCGCGTTCTTGCGCGGTCTTCAACGGGGCGGCGTCGCCGGTACGCTCAAGCATTTTCCGGGCCACGGCGACACGTCCGTCGATTCACACCTTGACCTTCCGGTCATCGACGTGGACGCTGCAACGTTGCGCGTACGCGATCTCGCGCCTTTCGCAGCACTCGCGCCGGAGGCCGCGTCGATCATGGCTGCGCACGTCGTTGCCGCGGGGTTCGACGAGGCCGTTCCTGCCACGCTTTCACGACGTCTCTTGACGGATCTTTTGCGAAGCGAGTGGCACTACGACGGCGTCTGCTTCACGGATTGCATGCAGATGAATGCCGTGGCGAACGGCATCGGAACCGTCAAGGGCGTCGCCGCGGCGATCGCAGCGGGAGCGGATTGCGCGATCGTCAGTCACGATCTCGAATTGGCGGAAGCGGCGGCGCAGCATCTTGCGTCCGAAGTCGAGGCGGGACGAATTCCACGCGAGCGCTTGCACGAAGCGTTCGAGCGCGTCATGCGATTGCGCCGCGCGACGCCTGAGCCGCTCGCGCTCGATGCACCTGCGCCGCATCCGCGCATCGGGCGCGAAATCGCGCGCCGCGCCGTGACGCGAATTCGCGGGATCGCGCACGCCGATCCGACTGCATCGATTGTCGTCTCATTCTCGGGCGCGACGACGGAAGGCGCGCAAGGAACGCTTGGAGGCGGCGCATCGCTTGCGTCACAGGCACCTGCGTTGCAGGAACTGCTCGCACCGCTCGACCCAAGTGACGGCGACGCCGGGCCGTTGATAGAGTCGATTGCGCAGTCGCGCCGCCGCCCGATCGTGCTCATGCGCCGCGCACATCTGATCCCGGCGCAAGCGCGTGCCGTTGCAGCGATTCTCGAACGTTTTCCCGATGCGCTGGTCGTTTCGATGCGCGAGCCGTACGATTGCGAGCTCTTCCCGCAGGCTCAGCATCTGCTCGCAGCGTACGGCGACAACGGGGCGAGCCTCGGCGGGCTCGCCGACGTTATCTTCGGCGACGGCCTCGCCACAGGAGTGCTTCCGGTTGATCTTGCTCGCCTCTAAGTTTTCGCCGATCGACGACCTGTTGCACAAAGCAACGGGAACGTGGTTTACGGCAGCCGTTGCGCGCATCGAGCATCGCGGCAAGCTCGTCTTCGAAGAAGCGTACGGAACGACGCGAGATGATGAATCCGCGCGTTCGGTCTACGTCGATACGTCCTTCGATCTCGCGTCGATTACGAAGCTGTTTGTCTCTACGCTAGCCCTAGCGTTTGTCGATGAGGGACGGTTGACGCTCGACGGGCCGCTGCTCGATTGGGCGCCGGAATGGCGTGCCACGGATCATGCGGCGATCACGCTGCGCATGCTGCTGGCGCACACGTCGGGGATGAACTCCGGTGCCGATTACCGCACGCTCTTGGATGCAAACGCCCAGAATTTCGCATTGACGCGTGCCCTCGCCGCCGCACCGGGCGAGAAAGTCATCTACAGTGACCTCGGCTTGATTGCGCTCGGTGCACTCCTGGAGCGCGTCGCCGGAATGTCGTTATCTGCACTCCTTGCGCAGCGCTTTTCCGCTTCGAGCGCACGCTTTGTGCCGCGCGAACGCGGCCGGATCGCGATTCCCGCGACCGAAATGGACGCATGGCGCGGCCGTGTGCAAGGCTTCGTCCACGACGAAAAGGCGTACCTTATGAACGGCGTCGCGGGACACGCCGGTCTCTTCGGAACGGCGGCTGACGTTGCGGCGCTCGCCGAAGTGTATCTCGCGGCGCTCGGCGGACGCGAACAGGCATTGCTTTCGCCGGCCCTTGCGCGCGAAGCCGTCCATGAAGCGGCCTACGACCCGGTGCTGCGCCGCGGTCTCGGCTGGGCGCTCAAAACAAACGACGATAATTCGTGTGGACGACTGATGTCGCACGAGACGTTCGGACACACGGGATTTACCGGCACGTGCGTCTGGTCCGATCCGCAGCGAGACGTCACCGGCGTGTTGCTGACGAACTCCGTCTACTTCGGCCGCTCGGATTCCCGCCCGCTGCGAGCGGCGTTTTTCGAAGCGCTCATCGAAGCTATCAACTAATGCTCGCAATCGGGTTGATGAGCGGGACGTCGCTAGATGGAATAGACGCGGCGCTCATTCGTATCGCGCCTCGTGGTCATTCGTACGCAATCGAATTGCTGCAATTCGTAACCGTCCCGTTCGATGAAGAACTGATGACTGCGCTGCGGCAAACGCTTCCGCCAAACGCCGTTAGTGCCGAACACGTAACGCAGTTGCATCGCGCGCTCGGCGTAGCGCTCGCGCGCGCGGCTCGTGTCGTCGCCGGCGCTTTGTCGGTCGGGTACGTCGCATCGCACGGGCAAACAGTCTATCACGACGGCTCGCGTCACATCACGTTGCAACTCGGCGATCCGTTCGTCTTGCGCGAATCACTTCACACGACGATTATCTATGATTTCCGCAGCGCCGACTGCGCGGCGGGTGGTCACGGCGCACCGCTCGTCCCCTACGTCGATGCCCTGCTGCTCGCCGACGATGACGAGGACCGCGTCGCCGTCAATATCGGCGGTATCGCAAATCTCACCGCTCTCCCGCGCCGCGTCGATCTTCACGATGTCGTAGCATTCGATTGCGGACCCGGGATGATGCTCATCGACGCGTTCGTTCGCGAGCGCACGGGCGGTGAGCTTTGGATGGATGAAGACGGCGCGTTTGCGGCAGCCGGGACGCCGGATACGGGGTTGCTCGACGCTATGTTGAGCGATCCGTACTTTTCGATGGCGCCGCCGAAGTCGACCGGCCGAGAGCGTTTCGGCGAACACTTCCTCATGCAGCACGGCAAGGCACTCGGGCGCCTCTCGCTCGAAGACGGCGCGGCAACACTGACGGCGTTAACCGCGCGCGGTATCGCCGCTGCGGTGCGCGACGTGCGGCTCGCCGAATCGCACATCCTCTGCAGCGGCGGCGGCGCGCGCAACCCGGCGCTTGTGAGCGCCGTGCAGTCTATGCTGCCCAGCGCACTCCTGGATCCGACCGACGTTGCCGGAATTCCGGTCGACGCGAAGGAAGCCATAGCGTTCGCGGTCCTCGGATACGAGACGTTGCGCGAACGCCCGGCAAACGTGCCTCGTGTGACGGGCGCCGCGCGCGCCGTTCCGCTTGGGGCCATCGCACCACATGCGTTACACGAACTATTTGCGGAGGTCGAAGCCGAGTGTCTGTCGTCGTAGGCGTTGATGCCGGAGGTTCGTCGACGAGCGTCGTCGTCGAACGGGACGGCGTTGCCAGCGGCGCGTTCGAAGGCGATGCCGCGAACGTCCGCCGAGCGGGCATCGATGACGCCGCCGCGACGATCGCTCGTGCCGTTGCAAGTGCGACGCAAGGCGCGCACGTTGATGCAATGGTCGTGGGTGCCGCGGGCGCCGGATACGACGACACGGCATCCGCATTGGAAAGCGCGTTGCGCAATCGCGTTGCCGGAGCCCGCGTGCGCGTGTGCGACGATGCGAACATTGCGTTGCGCGCGGCCGTGCCGCTGGGTGACGGCATCGTGATTATTTCGGGCACGGGCTCGATCGCGTACGCGATCGCCGGAGAGAAAACGTTTCGCGCCGGCGGACACGGGTTTTTACTTGGCGACGAGGGATCGGGAGCGGCGCTCGGAGCCGCAGCGGTGCGGTTGTTGCTGCGCGTGTATGACGGGCGCGCACGGCGGGACGGGTTCATCGAGGCGATCGAGAGCGTGCTCGACAGTGAAGCTCCGGAAGATATCATGCAGGCGATCTACGCGGATCCCGACCCGGTTCGCAAACTTGCATCGCTTGCGCCGGTCGTGATCGCCTGCGCATCCGACGGCGAACGTGACGCGACCAAGATGGTGCAGGGCGCCGCACTCGAACTCGCCGATTTGCTGAAGGCCGTCGTGCGATTATCGGGTCTAGCGCATCATGATATTCCGGTCGTGCTCGCCGGCGGATTGCTCGTGCAGAACTCGCTGCTCACGTACCTGCTCGAGACGCGCATCGTCAACGAGTATCCGTCGTTTCACTTGGTGAAGAACCCGCCCGCGCCGGAATACGGCGCGCTCGCGCTTGCGCGGACGATGATCTAACGCGTCGATGGCGGATTCCGAACTCCCACAAACCGAACGGCGCAACGACGCCTTACGCGGACTCGACGTGTTGTCGACCGGCGATTTGGTGCGCGCGATTGCCGGCGATCAGCGCGTGGCCGTTGATGCCGTCAACGCGGCGGGCGATCCCATTGCTCGCGTTGTGGACGCCGTCAGCGCGCGGCTTTCGAACGGCGGCCGTTTGCATTACATCGGTGCGGGGACGAGCGGAAGACTCGGCGTTCTCGATGCCTCGGAGATGCCGCCGACGTTCGGAACGCCGCCCGAACTCGTGTGCGCGCACATTGCCGGCGGCGATCGCGCGCTGCGCACGCCGGCTGAAGGTGCGGAAGATGACGGCGATGCGGGTGAACGCGAGATCGCCGGGCACGTGTACGCCGACGACGCGGTGATCGGCATTTCAGCAAGCGGCGGCGCCGCATACGTAACGCGCGCGATCGCGCGTGCGCGCGCACTCGGCGCGTTCACAGCAGCAATCACGAACAGCGATCCGTCGCCGCTTGGCGATGCGGCGGACATAAAGATCTTCCTAGACACCGGGCCGGAAGCGGTAACGGGATCGACCCGATTGAAAGCCGGCACTTCGCAGAAACTCGCGCTCAACACGATTTCGACCGCCGTGATGGTGCGGCTCGGCAAAGTGTACGAAAATCTAATGGTCGACGTCGTTGCAACGAACGAAAAACTGAAGCGCCGCGCGTCCCGCCTCGTTCAGACGCTTGCAGATGTGTCCGACGATGAAGCGCAAATGTTGCTGCGCGGTGCCGGCGGGAACGTCAAAATCGCAGTCGTCATGTCCCGTCGCGGCGTCGACGCGGAGACGGCAATATCGTTGCTCGAACGCGAACGAGGGTTTCTTCGCAACCTTCTATGATCGCGTTCTTGCTCGCGCTCGCGATGGTTTTCGTGCCGCTCGACGATCGGCCGGTGACGTATCAGCTTCCGCTCATGCTCGGGCGCATCGCAGGTCAGCCGATCGTCGCGCCGCCGCGTCCGTTGCTTGGGCGCTATCTTCACTTCGGTCAACCCGACGCCATCATTCGTTGGCTGAACGCCGATGCGCCGCGTACGGATCGCTACGTACTCTCGAGTGACATGCTCGCGTACGGCGGCCTGGTTGCGTCGCGTGTTCCCGGAGTCACGTATGACGACGCGTATTTCCGTTTGCGGGAGCTCGATACGTTGCGTCAGCGTTCGCCGCGCGCGTGGATCGGCACGTTCGGCACGGTGATGCGCCTCGCGCCGACGGGCGTGCCGGCGATCGGCGACGCGGCATCGTTCTTCGCGGCGTATCCGATATGGGAGTACCTGCAAGAATATGCAAACCTGCACGATCCGCCGTCGACGGAAGAAGCGGCGCGCGCGCAGGTGCTTGCGCAGAAAATCGGTCCTATGGCGCTGAACGGCTATTTACAGGCTCGCGCGCGCAACTACGCCATCGATCATCTGCTCATCGGCATGACGGCGAGCGGCAGCATCGATCGCCTCGTCCTCGGGCAAGACGATGCGAAACCGTACGGGTTACACGTTCCCGAACTCGCCGCGCTCGAAGTCTACGCACGGCAAATGCAAACGGGCACGCGTGTCTCGATTCAACCCGGAGCGGACGAGCTCGGTATGGCGCTCGTCGCGCAGGGCCTGGCGCGTGCCGGCCGTTGGACACCGCACGTTGCCGTCGCATACTCTCGGCCGGACGGCGCATCGTATCAAGATCCGCTTGAATTCGCTCCCATCGGCGTGACGATTAAAAGCCTTATCGCTCTGTGCGGCGCCGTGCGCGACGACGATCATCCGGATTTTACGCTGGTCGTTCGCGTACCGTCGAACGGCGAGGCGCTCGACGCCCAACTCCTCGCAAATCTCAAACAAGAGGCGGGCGCGGGTAAATCGATCGCTTTTGCGGACTTGAGCTTCGAGCAGAATTACGAGGAGCAGGGTGCGTTCGCGCAGCAATTGCTGCAGAGCGGCGTTGCATCCGGCCTCGATGCATACTCGTCGTGGAACACGGCGGCGAACACGATCGGTACGGCGCTAGCGGAAGCGATCGCGGCGAACGCCGGGCGCCGCTCGCACACCTACGATCGCCTCGCGCATGAAACGTTTACCTTCATGCGCTTCGTCGATGACGTCGATTTTCACGTCAAGGTTCGCCCCGATCTCAACGCATGGCTCGGCGGCCAGGACGTCGACGATCATACGTATCTTCTCCCGGATGTCGCAGCCCAGAGCGCTGCGAGAAACCGGGATCTGCTGTGGAGCGACGCACAGCAGACGCTACAGCAGCTCTATCCGAATCTGCATATCGCGGCAATGAACATCACGCTTCCGTGGGACCGCACCTTCGAAACGCAGCTCGACGTGAGTCTGGCGCCGAATCTCCCTTAGAAGCCGATGCCGGCGCCAATGAACGGCATCAGCGACGTACTTCTTGTGAGATAGACGCCGTCGGGACCCATGCTGTAATAGTTTGTGGTTTGATTGATATATCGCAGGCCGTAGCTGAGCGTAAAGCGCGACAAGTAGATGTTTCGTCCGAGGGTTCCGTCAAAGCGCGCGCCGTGCGCGGCCGACGTTCGGGATTCTAGACCGCCCGCTTCCGGGAAACTCACGTAACTCGACACGTGAACGTACGGGTCTACGCGTAAGAACGCATAGGCTTCACTCTGCGCCGTTCGCGCGAAATCGAACCGCCCGAGAAGATCGAGTGCCTCGGAGCGCGATGTCGATTGGGTTTCCGGAGGCTCGTGAAGCGGAACGAGATTCGTTGCCGTTTCACCAAGACCGAGAGACACGCCGTCGTGACCTACGGGCGCAAGTGCTCCAAGCGATACGTAGCTCCATCTTTGCTGTTGCGCGCCGAACGGGTTTGCGTTGGTATTCGATAAAAACGCCTCGGCCAGGAGTTCGAAGCGGCCGACCGCGTGCGTTGCGTGAAGATCCGGAATCAAAACGAAGTTCAGCGGGGTTTGGCTGTAAGCATCCGTAAACGAGCGCGTTCCGTTCGAGCCAAGGAACGAGATGCCGACGGTCGTCTTCGGACGCGAATAGAATTGCGGCGCCGTGGGAGGGTCATCGGTACTGATGGCCGGGGACGTGCGCTGCGTGCCGTGCCAGTCGATGCCTACGAACGGCATGAATAAATGATTGCGATCGCCGAGCGAGTGATCGGAACTATATGCCGCCGTGTAGTTGAGGTAGCGCAAACCGTAGACAATATCGTACCGGCTTCGCATCAGCGTCCAGCGCAGCGATCCGTCGAAGAGTGACGCATCTTCGGCGTATTTGCCGTCTTCTAAGCCGTGCATTGCCGGATTCACGGCGAGCAACAGGTCGACACGACGGCGCGCGTTGCCGTAGATTTGGCTGCGCGCAACGAACCGCATTCCGACGACACGGGAATAGTGAACGGCCGTGACGTTCGTGAAGAAGGGAATACGATCGAGTGTCCGCTGATTGAGAACCGTCTCGCCGATACCGATCGCGATCGGCTCGATGCTCGAGCGGTAGAGCAGTTCACCGTTGAGATAACTCACGCTCGGTGCGAGCGCTTCACCGTACGGATCGGATTGTGTAAGCGACACGGGACCTAGTTGCGGAACGCCTTCGAGATGAAGTTCGTATTGCCGGTGCACGTGATCGATTTCGAGCATCGGCAACGGCAAGAGCGGAATCGACGAGACGCGGCTCGATTCCACGTGACTGCCGGTCGTCGCGTTTACCGTCACTCCCACGGACGTTTGATCCGCAAGCGCGGGCGGGCAGCAGAACTCGGAAACAAAAACGAGAACGAGGATCGCAAAGGCACTCATTACGGGCCTCATCTCGGTTCCTTTCACGTCAAGCTCGTTAGCGCGCTACAGCCCGAGTTCTGCGAATCGGCGCGACATCTCTCCAACGTTTTCGTAGACGCGATATGCACCCGCGGCGACCAGCTCTTCACGACTGTAGCCGCCTGTGAGCACGCCGATGCCGAGCGCTCCCGCGCGACGCGATGAGAGCATGTCCCAAACCGCGTCGCCGATCACGATCGAGTCGCGCAACTTCACCCCGAGCTTTTCGGCGGCTCTTGCAAACGGCTCCGGAGACGGCTTGGATTCGGTCTCATCGCGTTTCGTTACGACTACGGTATCCTCGGGAACATGAGCGATTTTTAGAAGCCTTTCTGCATCGTCCGGGTCCGCACTCGTTGCAATCGCGCACGGTATGTTCCTGGTTGCAAGCGTTCGCCAAAGCAAATCGACGCCGGGTACCGCTCTCGCGTCGTCGATTCGCTGGTGATACGCGTCGCTTTGGCGCTTTTCGATTGCCTTTTTTGCATCTTGCGATAGATTGAGATCGAAGGCGTCGGAGACGGCGCTCACGAGCATGGCTCCGGTCATACCGATGCGCTTGTGATACTCGAACGCCGGGAGCGTCACGCCTGCCGACGCAAACGCGATGTGCCACGCCACCACGTGTTCGTACACGGAATCTACAAGCGTGCCGTCGAGGTCGAAGATGAGCGCCGGTTGGGTCATCAAGTAGACCTCGGCTGACAGAGTTCGATGAGCACGCCTTCTGTTGATTTCGGGTGGAGAAAGGCGATGCGGTTACCGTGCGCGCCGTTGCGCGGATGTTCGTCGATTAGCCGTACGCCCTTCGCCTTGAGCTCCGCGAGTTTTGCTTCGATGTTATCGACGCGATACGCGGTATGATGCAGCTTCGTCTCGGCGTCGCCGCGGTACTTCGCGATCCCGGACGTTTCGTCGAGCGGGCGCAGCAATTCGATGATCGACTCGCCGGCTTGGAGGCCCACCGCTTCGACGCCTTGATCTTCGATCGTCTCGCGATAGACCGGATAGAATCCCAGCGTCTCGGTGTAGAGTTTCAGTGTCGCGTCCAAGTCCTTGACGACGATTGCGATGTGATCGATCTTCATGCCACCACCTCTTTGGCGCGATAGACGCCGAAGACGTCCCGCAACACGTTGCAGATCTCGCCGAGCGTCGCGCCGGCATCCACGGCCTCGACGAAGTGCGGCATGAGGTTGTCCTTTCCGGCGGCCGCTGCGCGAACGTCGTCCAAACGAGCGGCGACCAATGCGTTGTCGCGTTCCGCGCGGAATCGCTGGAGGCGATCGACCTGTTCGCGTTCGATGCGGTCTTCGATACGCTGCAGCGGAATCTTGACTTCACCATCGCCTTCCGCGAACTTATTCACGCCGACGACGACCGCCTCGCCGCGCTCGATGGCCTGCTGCGCTTGATACGAGGAGTCGGCGATCCGGCTTTGCATCCATCCTGACTCGATCGCTGCAATGCTTCCGCCCATCTCGTCGACTTCCGCAATCACACCGCGCGCGCGTTCGATCAACTCATTGGTGAGCGACTCAACGTAATACGAGCCAGCGAGCGGATCGACGACGTCGGTGACGCCCGATTCGTATCCGATGATCTGTTGCGTACGAAGGGCAAGCTTCGCGCTATCGGCCGTAGGCAGCGCGAGCGCTTCGTCTTTTCCGTTCGTGTGCAGCGATTGCGTTCCGCCGAGCACGGCAGCCAGCGCCTGCAGCGTGACGCGCACGACGTTATTATCCGGTTCTTGAGCCGTAAGCGTCGAGCCGGCCGTTTGGGTGTGAAACCGAAGCATCTGCGATCGCGGATCTTTGCATGCGAATTCTTCGCGCGTAATGTGCGCCCACAGAAACCGCGCCGCGCGGAACTTCGCAACCTCTTCGAAGAAATCGTTATGCGCATTCCAGAAGAACGAGATGCGCGGCGCCACGACGTCGAGATCGATGCCGGCGTCGCGGGCAGCGCGCAAATACGCCTTTGCGTTGGAGAGCGTGAACGCGATCTCTTCGACGGCCGTGGAACCCGCTTCGCGAATATGATAGCCGGAGATCGAGATCGTGTTCCACTGCGGCACGTGCTCGGCACAGTACGCCATCAGATCGGTAACGAGTCGCATTGACGGTTCCGGCGGATAGATGTACGTGCCGCGCGCGACGTACTCTTTGAGGACGTCGTTCTGCACGGTACCGCCGAGTTTGTCGAATGGAATGCCGCGGCGGCGAGCGACGGCGAGTACCATCGCGAGCAGAATCGACGCAGGCGAGTTGATCGTCATCGAGACCGTTACTTCAGCGAGCGGAATCCCGTCGAAAAGCGTCTCCATGTCGGCAACGGAATCGATGGCAACGCCGACCTTCCCAACTTCACCGCGAGCAATCGGCGCATCGGAATCGTGACCGAGTTGCGTCGGAAGGTCGAATGCGACCGAAAGTCCCGTCGTCCCGCGCTCCAACAGATACCGGTAGCGCGCATTCGATTCGGCTGCCGTCGCGAACCCGGCGTACTGGCGCATCGTCCATAACCGCCCGCGATACATGTCCCGGCGAATGCCGCGCGTGTACGGAAACGATCCGGGCTCACCGAGCTCGTGCGGCGTCCCCTGGACGCGATCGTACTTGGCTTGCAGCGGGACACCGCTGCCATTGAACTCCCGTGCCATGGAGGCCACTGTTCGCGGAAGGAGTGCCTTCATCCACCACGCACTACGGCGCATGAGCCTTCCCGACGGCTATTTGGACTTGGCGCCCGGCAAGCTGGCTAACGTCGTCACCAATCTCGAGATGTTTGCCAAGCCGCCCGAACGAGCCGATCCATCGGGAATCCGCGCAAGACTTCGGCGGATGGAACGGCCGTCGCTCGATGAGTACCGGGCGCTTTTCCACAAAGTCGGCGACGCGTACTTGTGGTATTCGCGCCTCATGGTGAGTGATGACGAGTTGCGCGCGATCCTTCACGATCGCAACGTCGAGATTTTCGACGTTGACGTCGACGGCAGCGTCGAGGGAATGCTGGAACTCGACTTTCGCGTCCACGACGAAGCGGAGATCAGCTACTTCGCGCTGACGGAGAAGATGATCGGCAGCGGGACCGGCCGTTGGCTGATGAATCGCGCGCTCGATATCGCGTGGGCGCGTCCGATCCGGCGGCTTTGGGTGCACACATGCACGCTCGACCATCCAAGTGCCGTCGATTTCTATATCCGTTCGGGATTCGTGCCGTTCAAGCGCCAAGTTGAAGTGTGTGACGATCCGCGACTAACGGGTGCGGTACCGCGCGATGCGGCACCGAATGTTCCGTTGCTTTAGCGCGGTACTGCGGCGACGATCTCGGCCGTCGTTCCGATTTCGCCGATGCGTGGGAAAATGATCTCGAGCGCGCGATCGTGCGCTTCATTTGACAAATCGGTCATAGCGTCCGATGCAAACGTCAAATTGTATCCGCGTTCCCACGCATCACGCGCGGTCGATTCCACGCCGATGCTCGTCGCGATTCCGCAGAGCACGATATCCGTAATCCCGCGGCGGCGAAGCTGCAGGTCCAGACCGGTGTCGAAGAACGCGCCCCACTGATGCTTGCGAATGAAGACATCGCGTTGCGCATCCGGGCGCAGTTCGGGAATGATTTCGGTGAAATCCGGCGGCAGCGTGCGTCCTGCCGTCGCGGCTTGGACGCGCGTTTTCAGCGCGTCACCGCCGTCGGGCGACCAGCCAACCGTGACGAGCACGACCGGATGCTTGCGGTCGCGGAACGTGTCGACGAGTTCGACGACCTTGCGGCTCACGCCGGCGCTTGAATGCGCGGTCGGCATCGCGACAATGCCTTTTTGCATGTCGATAACGACAAGCGCTACGCTCGGATTGATCGTTGTAATCGGCATGACCGCTACGCTAGCGTGACAAGTTGAGAATTCGCTTCGACCGTCGCTCCGGGTTGCGCATGCACTGCTGCGACGGTTCCCGCGCGGTGCGCGCGGATTTCGTTCATCATCTTCATCGCTTCGACGACTGCGACGACTTGCCGCTCCTCGACGGTTTCGCCGGGCTTCACTTTGATTTCGACGACGACACCGTGCATCGGCGAGATGATGTCGTTGCCATGCGAAGTCGCCGATGACTTCTTCGAAGCTGCGCGTCGCGGCGCGCCTTTTGCAGCGGCCGCCGGCGATGCTGCGACGCGGCCGTTCGGCACATCGAGCAACCGCACTCGATACATGCGATCGTTGATCTCGACGCGAATGACCGGCGGCGTTTCAAGTTGTTCTGCCGGCGCCGTCGAAACTTCACCGTTTGTCTTGCCCGCGAAGTGCGAGGCGGCAAACGGTTCGAGCGTTGCCGTTCCATACGTCGCATCAATGACCGGCTTATAGTCGCACAAGGCGTGCAGCAGCGGCAACGTCGTTGGAACGCCTTCGATGACATACTCGTCGATCGCGCGACGCAAACGCGCAATTGCCTGACCGCGCGTCGGCGCCCACACGATTAATTTTGCGATCATCGAATCATAGTCGGGCGAGATCGTGTATCCGGGATAGGCGGCACTGTCGACGCGAACGCCGAGACCGCCGGGCTCGCGATATGAGGTAATCGTTCCGGGAGCAGGACGAAAATTAGCCGCCGGATCTTCCGCGTTCACGCGTCCTTCGATGGAAAAACCGTTGAAGGTGACATCGTCTTGCGTGAAGCCGAGTTTCTCACCGCCGGCGACACGGATCTGTTCGCGGACTAAATCGAGGCCTGAGATCATTTCGCTTACCGTGTGCTCGACTTGGATTCGCGTATTCATTTCGAGAAAGAAGAACTCGTCACCGGAAACGAGACACTCGATCGTTCCGACCGAATCATATCCGATCGCCTGTGCCGCGCGCACGCCGGCTTCCCGCATCGCTCGCCGCACTTTGAGCGGAATCTGCGCCGGCGTTTCTTCCCACAGTTTTTGGTGGCGGCGCTGCAGGGAACAGTCGCGCTCGCCGACGTGCAGCACCGTGCCGTGCTTGTCGGCAAGAATCTGCAGCTCGACGTGTTTCGGATTTTCGAGATACCGTTCGGCGTAGATCGTGCCGTTTTTAAAGTACGCTTCCGCTTCGCGCTGCGCGGTCGTAAACGCGGATTCGATCTCGTCGAGCGTCCGCGCGACCTTCAACCCTTTGCCGCCGCCGCCGCCCGATGCTTTGAGCGCGAGGGGCAAGCCGTACTGTTCGGCCGCACGTTTTGCGGCCGCGACATCGGGAATTGCTTCCGTGCCGCCGGGTACAAACGGGACCTTGGCGTGCTGCATCGCTTGGCGCGCCCGCAGCTTGTCACCCATGGCGTCGATCGCGTCTGCATGCGGCCCGATCCACACGAGACCGGCAGCAACGACGCGTCGCGCAAACGCGGCGTTTTCCGCGAGGAACCCGTAGCCCGGATGAATGGCTTGCGCTCCCGACCGCGCCGCGACGTCGAGAATTGCATCGATATTGAGGTAGCTCTGCGACGGTGCGGCCGGCCCGACGAGATACGCCTCGTCGGCCATGCGCACGTGCATCCCGTCGCGATCGGCTTCGGAGTAGATCGCAATCGTTGCGATGCCCATTTCGCGAGCAGTTCGAATAATCCGAACGGCGATCTCGCCACGATTGGCGATGAGAATCTTAGTGAAGGGCACGCAAGTCTTCCATTTCGAGTTCCGGCCGCCGGCCGGCGAGTTTCCAACGTGAGAACGGCGGGTGCGCCTCTGCGGCCGGCTCCGGCGTTGCGAGTTCGAGTGCCACGACGAGCGCCGCCATTTCTTCCTCGGTCATTTCAGTGTGAAGTCGGGTGGAATCATGCCGACGGCATGGTAGCCGGCATCGACAAAGTGCACGTCCGCCGTGACGGCCGATGCGAGATCCGATGCTAGATAGACGGCCGTGTTGCCGACGTCGTCGGCAGTCACGTTCCGGCGAAGAGGCGCGACCTGCGGTACTACATCGAGCATCTTCGTCGCGCCGGAAACCTGGCGCATGCTCGCGGTCTTAATCGGGCCGGCCGAGATGGCGTTCACGCGAATGCCGCGGTTTCCGAGATCGTAGGCGAGATAGCGCATCGACGACTCGAGCGCCGCTTTCGCGATGCCCATCAAATTGTAGTTCGGAACGATCGCCGTCGCGCCGAGATACGTGAGCGCCATGATGGAACCGTTGTCGTTGATGTCGTCCCGCAGCGCCGATACGAGCGCGATGAGCGAATATGCCGAAACGTCGAGGGAGAGTGCGAACCCTCCGCGCGTCGTGTCGTATACCGTTCCGCGCAAATCATTCTTGTCGGCGAAGGCGATCGAGTGGACGAGGCCGTCGATCTGTCCGAAAGACGGAATGAGTTCGTCGCGCATAGCCTGCAGCGATTCGTCTTTGGAGACGTCGCACTCAATGACGGGGCCGCCCCCGAGTTCCGCAGCGAGCTTTTCGACTTCGTCTTTGACACGCTCACCCTGATACGTGAATGCGAGCGTCGCGCCGTGCTCGTGCATTTTGTGTGCGATGCCGGTCGAGATCGACCAGCGATTGGCAACGCCCGTGATGAGGACGCGCTTTCCTTCAAGCAGCTTCACGAATGCCTAGATACCATTGCAAGGGGCGCCGACCTTCTCGGCGTAGGAGCGATGGGATGTTCCTCTTGATTTCACGTTATCTGAAGCCGCCCGAAGAAGTAGACCGCTGGCTTCCCGCGCATCGCGAATTTCTCGACCGCCATTATGCGGCAGGACAATTCCTCGTTTCCGGTCCCTTCGTGCCGCGAACCGGCGGAATCATCGTGACGATGCCCATGCGTCGCGAAGAGGTCGATGCAATCCTTGCCGAGGATCCCTTCGTGCGCGAAGGTGTTTCCGAATACGATGTGCTCGAAATGAAACCGACCAAGCGTCACGACGTTTTGCGCGACGTTTTATAGATTGGGTACGTTCCTCCGGTATGAAATATACAGTTGCACTTCTAAGCGCCGCGCTGCTGGCAGCGGGCTTCGCGCCGAAAACGGCCGATGCCGCCGCTCGCTGCGCAGGCGTTCATCCGCAAAGCGTCTTCGGAACGGTGATCACCGTTCGCAGCGATTGGTTCGCAATACGTACCAATACAGGAGACGTGAGCGTCTACATGCCGGACAATGATGTCAGAAGCACGGGTGGCGCCACGTTGCGACCCGGCGTCTACGCGGGCGTGTGGGGTTGCCAACCGCCCGGATCGCGCGACTTCATCTCCGAGGAAATAACGCTGTCGCCCTCCGCAGCGACATATCCGGATGAGGACCGCTATGCTGCGGAACGTATCATCTACGGTCGTGTCGATCAGGTCGCGCAGGGCCGCATCCTCGTTCACGCTACGGCTCGCCGCGACACCTGGGTTGTAACCGATCAAACCGGCTTCGCGACCGGACAGACCGTCGAAGTGGCGGGACACTGGGGAACCGATGGAACGTTCGTCGCTGAGCGCGTGAGGATCGGCGCTAAGTAACAATCTCCGCGACACATCTCCATGCACCCTGTTGCTACGAAGTCTGCAACAGGGTGTATTTTTGCTCTTGAATCGCATGAACGGCCCAAACGCCCGCTGGGACGATTGTTGCATTGCGAACGAGGTGCCCGCTCAAATCCTCGTACACCGCGGCGGCCCGCTTGCGCTGCGACTTTGCAACAGATTCGGACACTGCGCTCAGTGCGTTGTTGCAAACGAAGGTGTGTAAGCCGTAATCCGCAACGAATGTGTCAATCGTCGCGTCTTTTCTGCCGTCGACGAGTGTGTCAATGTCCTTTGCGATGCTTGGGTCGTTCTTTTTTCTTTCGAAAAACCACGGGATAAAGTACGTCTTCCAGGCGTAGTCGTCAAACCCGAGCGGAATGGCGGTGTGATAGAGCACGACGACGGGACTGACGGAGGACGCCGCAATGCCGAGATCGTGATAGGCATCCATAGTGCTCATGAGGGCGTCAAAGATACCGCCGCGATCGTAATTGCGCGCCGCGAACAGATGCTTGTGCGGGACCTCACGTTCGAGCATCGCGTCGAAGCCCGCAAGATCGAAATTGAGTTTTGGAAAAGGCGGTTTGCTCGGCGACGGCTCCGGTGATGCCGACTGGGCCGACGCAACGCCCGGGGCGGCAGCAAGCGCAGCGCTCGCTGCAATGAAAGCCCTACGAGTAGTCATCACGTCTCCTACAGGGGGATATTGCCGTGTTTACGTTTTGGCCGCTCGACGCGTTTGTTTTCGAGCATCTCTAGGGCGGTCGCAATCGCGCCGCGCGTGCGATGTGCTTCGATCACGTCGTCGACATAGCCGCGCTGCGCCGCAATGTACGGATTGGCGAACCGTACCGTATACTCGTCGATCAGTTCCTTCATCTTTGCGTCTTTGTCGGCGGCGGCTGCGATTTCGCGGCGGTTGATTACCTTTACGGCGCCTTCTGCACCCATAACCGCAATTTCGGCAGTCGGCCACGCAAGATTGATGTCCGCTCGAATGTGTTTTGACGCCATGACGTCGTAGGCGCCGCCGTACGCTTTGCGTGTGATGACGGTGATTTTCGGAACGGTCGCTTCGGCGAATGCATAGAGCAATTTCGCGCCGTGCAGGATGATGCCGCCGTACTCTTGATCGGTGCCGGGCAAAAAGCCCGGGACGTCGACGAACGTAACCAACGGAATGTTGAACGCGTCGCAGAAGCGCACGAACCGGGCGGCTTTGATCGACGACTTGATGTCAAGGACGCCGGCGAGCACGTTCGGTTGATTCGCGACGACCCCGATGCTGCGTCCGGCGATGCGCCCGAACCCGCAGATAATGTTCTGCGCGTAGTGCGATTGAATCTCGAAGAAGTCACCGAAATCAAGAACGGACTCGATGACGTCGTGCATATCGTACGGCTTATTCGGCGAGTCCGGAACGAGGTCGTCGAGTTCGGGTGCTTCGCGTTGGGGATCGTCCTCAATCGGAAAGCGCGGCGCGTCTTCCAGATTGTTTTGCGGCATGTACGAAAGCAGCAGTTTCGTCGACTCGACGAGATCGTCTTCGTCGCCTGCGACGACGTGCGCGACGCCGCTCTTCGTCGCGTGAGTCATCGCGCCGCCGAGTTCTTCGAAACTCACGTCTTCACCGGTGACCGTCTTGATGATTTCCGGACCGGTGATGAACATCTGCGAGATGTGCTCGGTCATCAGGATGAAGTCGGTGATCGCCGGCGAGTAGACCGCACCGCCGGCGCACGGCCCCGCGATGAGGCTCAGCTGCGGGATCACGCCGCTCGCCTGGACGTTACGCCAGAAGATTTCCGCGTAGCCTCCGAGCGAGACGACGCCTTCCTGGATCCGCGCGCCGCCCGAATCGTTTATGCCGATCATCGGGGATCCGGTCCGTACGGCGAGATCCATGACCTTGCAAATCTTCTCCGCGAACGCTTCGCCGAGCGAACCGCCCAGCACCGTAAAGTCTTGCGAGAAGAGGAAAACTTGCCGTCCGTCGATCGTCGCGCGTCCGGTGATCACACCGTCGCCGAGAAACTCTTTCTCTTCTAATCCGAACGCGTTGGTGCGGTGCACGACGAACTGATCGAGTTCGGTGAATGACCCTTCGTCCACCAGTGCCTCGATGCGTTCGCGGGCGGTGCGCTTGCCGCGGGCGTGCTGACGCTCAATGGCGGCAGCGCCGGCCGGCTCTTGCGCGAGCGCGCGTTTGCGCTCCAGTTCTTCGTATTTTTCCCCATGCGTTCTCACGGGGGGAGTCGTTAGGTAGCGCTTTCCTCGCTGCCTTCATCGGCCTCGTTGGAGAGTGCCTGAGCGATCTCCGTCTGGAAGATCTGCCGTTCTTCAGAGAGCATGCCGGTGTCGTCGGCGTCGACAATCGCCTCTTCGCTGCCGTCGTCTTCGAAAATCTGCTCGATGTCGCTGTGCTTGCGTTCCATAGGCGCACTATACCCCGATTCTCATTCCGCGGCCATTGGTATCGGAGCGTGCGAGGCGGCTTTGGGCGGACGCAGCAGTATGACGAGCGGCGACAAGACGAACGTCACGATTCCGAGGGTGTAAAATGCGTCCGCGAATGCCATCGTCGTTGCCTGCTGGTTAACGACGCCGGCGACGCTGCTGAGCGGCGCGTTCGCTGCGAGGGCATGCTGCACGGCGGGGTGCGAGAGCGTGATCGTGCCGGCGAGTTGGTCGAGATGAAAGGCGCCGCGGCGATCGAGCAATGTAACGAGAACCGCCGTCGCAATCGAGCCGCCGAGTTGCTGACACAGGCTGAGCAGCGCCGTGGCTTTCTGCGTATCCGGGCCTTGCACGGAACTGAGCACCGAGACCGCTAGCGGTACGAAGAGCATGCCGAAACCGATCCCGCCGAAGACGAGCGGAAAGACGAACGTCGAGAAGGTGCTGTCCGTGGTGAGAACTTGCCCGGTAAGAACGTTCGCGATTGCAACGATGATGAAACCTGTGCCCAACAGTATTTGCGGACGTACCTTTGCTCGATTGAGCAGCGCCAGCGTGACGAAGGTCATCACCATGATGCCGAGGGCGCGCGTCAGGATCGAAAGACCGGACAGCGTCGCCGTGAAATTAAGCAGGCCTTGCTGGAATTGCGGCGTGAGAATCACGCCGCCGAAGAGTGAGAATGCGAGCAGCATCGCGAGCGCGCAGCCCGCGGCCACCGTGCGGTTGCGGATGAGAATGCGCAAGTCGACGATCGGATTCTTCACGACGCGCAGTTCCCAATATACGAATGTCGCGAGCGCAGCAACTGCAATCGCAGCCGTGATCGCGATGTTGCGGTCGTTGAACCAATCGTAGCGTTCGCCTTCGTCTAAGACGTATTGCAGGCATCCGAGGCCCGTTGCCATTAACGCAAGACCGATGCCGTCTACGGAAGGACGTCCACGCCGCGCCGGATCGCGCAGATACATCGCGCACAGTAGCGCCGAGATGACGCCCGGAATGATATTGACGTAGAAGATCCAGTTCCACGAAAGCGCGTCGGTCAAATATCCGCCGAGCGTCGGTCCGATTGACGGGCCGACGATTGCACCGAGCGACGTGAGCGCTTGACTCAAGCCGAGTTGTCTCGCCGGGAACGTATCGCGCATAATCGCTTGCCCGGTTGCGATCAGTCCGCCGCCGCACAACCCTTGTAAGACGCGGTAGAAGATGAGTTGGTCGAGATTCGTCGCTGTGCCGCAGAGGCCGGATGTGATCGTAAAACCGACGATCGCGGTGACGTAATAATTCCGCCGCCCCATCAACTGTTGCAGCCACGGTGTCAGCGGAATGACGATGACCGCAGCGATGATGTAGCCCGTGACGACCCAGGCGGCTTCGTCGAAGTTCGCGCCCATGTTGCCTTGAATCGTGGGCAGCGCAACGTTGACGATCGTTGCGTCGAGCACTTGCAGTAGTGTGGCCGACATGACGCCGATGACGATGAGCCAGCGGCGCATTCCATATTCGACCAGTTCTTCAGATGCGTGCATAGAGTTGCACTCCAGAACGAAGGAAGGGGCATGATGGTTTCAGACCGAACGGTCGGTCTGTGAGAGCTTCGAACCGCCGTCTTTCCATCCTTGCTTCCGCGGCCCCGATTTTCAATCGTCGCGGTTTTTCCGGCACCTCGATCAGCGACATTCTAACCGCCACGGACTTGGAAAAGGGTGGCCTCTACAACCATTTCACGAGCAAAGAAGAACTCGCGATCGCGACGTTCGACTACGCGTTTAAGCAAGTAGACGCCTACTTCACAAAGGCGCTCGCCGGAACCGAATCCGGGCTCCCGCGTCTGCGCGCGTATGTCGATGCCTTCGAACGCTATATCGAACGTCCCGTAGTCAACGGCGGCTGTCCGATTGCAAACGCGACGCTCGAGGCCGACGACGCGCTGCCGTTTTTACGCGATCGCATCGCAACGGCGTTTGCGAACATGCGCGGCTACCTGATGCGCAACATCGAGCGCGGGCGCGAGAAGAAGCACTTCCGTTCCGACGTCGATCCCGAAGCAACTGCAGATTTTATCATTTCCGCACTCGAAGGCGCGCTGTTGCTCTCGCGTGGCATGCGTTCGCGCACGCCGGTGAAACACGTTCTTGCGCTCTTGCGCGCGTGGGTCGAAGGGCTTGCCGCATGAACGGCAACGCAATCCACATCTCCGCGCTCGACGGCTACGCGCTTCCCGCAACGATCTATCAGCCGCAGAACGCCGCAACCGCCGCAATCATCGTCAGTCCTGCGACCGCAACGCCGCGCCGCTTCTATCGCGCGTTTTGCGAATATCTCGCATCACGCGGCGCGGTAGCCGTAACATATGACTATCGCGGGACGTTCGAACCGCCCGCGGTGTTGCGTCATTCTAAAGCGCGTATGCGCGATTGGGGCGAGTTGGACTTTCCGGGCGTCGTCGATTGGCTCGCTGCCCGTTACCCGTCGCTTCCGGTCTACACAGTCGGTCATTCAGTCGGCGGACACGTGCTGTTGATGACGGATCGTGCGTCGAAGATTCAACGCGCGGTCACCGTTGCGTCGCAGTCAGGGTACTGGCGACTCTATCGCGGCTTTGAGCGGTACCGCGTGTACGCATTCGTGAAAGCAATCATGCCGGCGGTCACGCGCGCTTTCGGATACTTTCCGGGCGAGCGCCTCGTCTTCGGCACGAATCTTGCGCCGGGCGTGCTCTACGAATGGAGCCGGTGGTGCACCTCACGCGGATATTTCTTCGACGATCGCACGATGGACGGCGTACTCGCGCGCGCGGCGTCGTTTTGCGCGCCGGTTACTATGATCGGCATGACCGACGACCCTTGGGCGACGACGAGCGCAATCGATGCGCTCGTCCCAGGGTTTTTGCATGCAACGGTCGCGCGGCGTGAACTCCACCCGCAGAGCTATGGTTTACGCGCCGTGGGTCACATGGGATTTTTCCGCGCCGCAAACGCGACGTTGTGGAACGCCGTCGACGAAGCGCTCCATCTTAACCATTCTAAGGAATACGCATGAAAGAGATCGTTCGCGAACGCAGCTTCACCTGGGATCCGCCGACCGCAACCGCCAAGGCGATCTTCGGGCGAGACCCGGTGGCATGGTTGCACGAGATGCAGGAAGGCGCGATTCCGCAACCGCCGGCCGCGCACCTCATGGGTTTTGAAATCGTTCACGCGGAACCCGGGCGCGTTGCATTCTCAATGCGTGCAGAAGAATGGATGTCCAATCCGACAGGAGTTATCCACGGCGGCTTGACGTCGACATTGCTCGATACCGTGCTGACGTTAGCCGTACAAACAAAGCTGCCGCCCGAACGCTACTGCACGACGCTTGACCTGAACGTCCATTTCGTGCGTCCGATTCTTCCGGGCGGCCAACTCGTCACCGGTGAAGGCGTCGCGGTGCACGTCGGCAATACGATCGGGACTGCGGAAGGGCGGGCCTACGACGCGTCAGGGAAACTTGTCGCGCATGCAACCGCGACGCTTGCAATTCTCGACGCGAATGGAAAAGCGAGCGCTTAGTACTGTACTGCTTTAGTGCCTGCGGTTAGCGACCGAATACTTCTTTACCAGATACCCAGTGTCGCTTTGACGTCGTCGGATGCCATTGTTGCCGGATCCCACGGCGGAGTGAACGTGATGTCCACCCTGGCAGTCTTGACTCCCTCGACGGCAAGCACGTGATCTTCGACCGACTTCTTGAACATCGGGCCGACGGGACACATCGGTGACGTCAACGTCATAAGAACGTTGGCGTGCTCCTGATTGTCACCTTCGACGCTGATATCGTACACGAGACCAAGCTCGAGGATCCCGAGGTTGATCTCAGGGTCCTTGACGTCTGCGAGAGCGGTGCGGATTTGTTCGACGGTGGGCATAGCGGTTTATTCTACCACGCAACTTTTTGCGCGCCACGGATGTCTGTAGGACTATCCCCCTCGCGGAACGGAGGGCGCGGCGCCCAGGTTCGTGCGTTCAGCATGAATCCATCCAGGCTGCTCACCTCCTCCCTTGATCTTGCGACGCTCCCTTTCCTTAATAGTAGGAATTCAGACTCGTACCGGTTTAGGACCGGCCGCGAGGATTTTATTTCGTACTAAGGTTCAGAGGGACTGTCACGAAACTTGAATACGACGGGTAGAGTTAAATAGACACCTGCTCCCGAAAGCGATTGCGAACGGATCAGGTACCGGAGGAAGAGCCTAACAATGTCAATGTGGGAACCGTTCACCGAGCGCGCGAGACGAAGCATCGTCCTTGCTCAGGAAGAGGCGCAGCGGCTTGGGAACAACTACATCGGGACCGAGCACATCTTGCTCGGGATCATTTCCGAAGGCGAGAGTTTGGCTGCTAAAGTCCTCGAGTCGCTCGGCGTGAACCTTGCGAAAGTACGCCAAGAAGTAGAAGCGATCGTGGGACGCGGCGGTCAGACCGTACAACAGGAGATGGTCTTTACCCCGCGCGCAAAGCGCGTTATCGAGCTCGCCTTCGAAGAAGCCCGCCAGCTCAATCACAATTACATCGGAACGGAACATCTGCTGCTCGGCCTCATCCGTGAGGGTGAAGGCGTAGCGGCGCGCGTGCTGACGAACCTCGGCGTCGATCCGGCGAAGGTTCGCGTGCAGACGACGTCGCTGCTCGGCGCCGAAGGACAACCGCCGGCACCGAAAGGTAAGAGCAAGACGCCGACGCTCGATGCGTACGGACGCGATCTCACCCAACTCGCTCGCGAGAACAAATTGGATCCCGTCATCGGACGCAGCAACGAGATCGAACGCGTCATCCAGATTCTCTCACGTCGCACGAAGAACAATCCGGCGCTCATCGGTGAACCCGGCGTCGGTAAAACGGCAATCGCCGAAGGTCTCGCGCAACGTGTGATCAAGGGCGACATTCCGGATCCGCTGCGCGACAAGCGCGTGATCACGCTCGATCTGGCCGGCCTCGTCGCGGGAACGAAGTACCGCGGCGAATTCGAAGAGCGCATGAAGCGCGTCATGGACGAAATCCGAGGCGCTGCGGGCGAAATCATTCTCTTCATCGACGAATTGCACACGCTCGTCGGAGCGGGTGCCGCCGAAGGCGCGATCGATGCGAGCAACATCATCAAGCCGGCGCTTGCGCGCGGCGAGTTGCAATGCATCGGCGCGACGACGCTCAACGAGTTCCGCAAACACATCGAGAAAGACTCGGCGCTGGAACGCCGCTTCCAACCCGTGATGGTCGGCGAACCGTCGGTTGAAGAAACGGTCGAGATCCTCATGGGTCTTCGCGACCGCTACGAAGCGCATCACAAAGTGCAAATTACGGACGCCGCACTTGCTGCGGCGGCAAAGCTTTCGGATCGTTATATCACCGATCGTTTCTTGCCGGATAAGGCCGTCGATTTGATCGATGAAGCAAGTTCGCGCGTACGCTTACAAGCGACGTTGCCGCCTCAGTCGATTCGCGACATCGATGCGCAACTGCGCAAAGTGATCGCCGAGAAAGAGTCGGTCGTCAAGAATCAGGAATTCGAGAAAGCCGCGTCGGTTCGCGACCGCGAAGAAAAGCTGCGTCTCGAGAAATCAAAACTGGAAGAAGACTGGCAGCAGAAGAAGGCGCAAAACGCCGACAAGATGCTAAAGGTCACCGAAGACGACGTCGCCGAGATCGTGTCGTCGTGGACGAAGATTCCGGTCAGCCGCCTCGCGCAAGCCGAGACCGAGAAGCTGCTCAATATGGGCAACCAATTGCACCAGCGCGTCATCGGCCAAGACGAAGCGATCAACGTTATCACGCGTGCCATCCGCCGTTCGCGTGCGGGCTTGAAGAATCCGAATCGTCCCATCGGTTCGTTCCTCTTCCTCGGCCCGACGGGCGTCGGAAAAACCGAAGTCGCGCGCAGCGTCGCCGAGTTCATGTTCGACGATGAAGAGTCGATGATCCGCATCGACATGTCGGAGTACATGGAGAAGTACTCGGTATCGCGCCTGGTCGGCGCGCCTCCGGGATATGTCGGCTACGAAGAAGGCGGTCAGCTCACCGAAGCGGTGCGCCGCCGTCCGTACTCCGTCGTGCTGCTCGACGAAATCGAAAAAGCGCACCCCGACGTCTTCAACTTGCTGTTGCAAGTGCTCGACGACGGACGTCTGACCGATTCGCAAGGCCGTCAAGTCGATTTCAAAAACTGCGTCATCATCATGACCTCGAACGTCGGTGCGACCGGCATGACGTCCGCGATCGACATCGGGTTCCGGCCGCAGAAAGATGCGGGATACAGTGATGAAGCCGCCTATGAGAAGATGAAGAACAAGGTATTGGAAGAGGTCAAGCACACCTTCCGACCCGAGTTCCTCAACCGCGTCGACGAGGTTCTCGTCTTCCACCAGCTCAGTCGCGAGCAGATCCAACAGATCGTCGGGCTCGAGCTCGCGAAGGTCGTGCGCGAGATCAAAGCGCAGGACATGCATCTCGAGGTGACCGAGGATGCAAAGACGTTGCTAGCGCGCAAGGGCTGGGATCCGCAGTTCGGTGCACGTCCGTTGCGGCGCGCGATCCAGCGCGAGGTCGAAGACGAACTCGCCGAAGAGTTGCTCAAGGGCACGTTCTCGGTCGGCGATCACATCCTCGCAGAAGTCGA
>JAFANA010000034.1 GCA_019232905.1 Vulcanimicrobiota bacterium | reverse complement strand
GAGTCCGACGCTACCTCATTCGCATCCGAGCTTTGGCACCACGCGCCGTACCCCGACAGGGAGCCGCGTTAGACACCGCCTTGTATCGGCGTAGTCTGGTCTACCCACTTGGCGTCTCTCGACGTTTCGGGGCAGCGGCTTGTGTATCGCGTGGACGCCTCACCTAGCGAGGTATCCAGTCTTAAGTATACGGTACCTGTCGAGGTGCTACGCCGCTTAGTGCGCCACCGGCACGGGTTCCGCGGGTTCGAGATACTTCGCGACATAGAACTCGTAGAAATGACCGTTTTGAAATGATTCCGGATTGACTAGCGACGGAAACGTAAATTGCGTTGACGTCACGACAGCGGGCCCGGCGATCGCAGCGATTTGCACGCCGCTCGACGACATGTCCACCTTTACGATGTACAAGTCATCGGATGTGTCGATGTTCGGGTCCGGTGTCGGAGTCGGCACCGGGGCCGCTGTCGGCGTTGAGGTCGAAGCCGGGGTGGGCGACGGCGTCGGCGAGGGTGTCGCCGTGGACCCGGCGGCCATTGGCTGTTTATGAAGTACGCAAGACGCAAGCTCCGAAGTGCCGTTGGGAAGCGAGAATGTTCCGTACGAGTAGTACCACGGCCCGGTCAGCGCGGTCGTCAGGCTGCACGTCGTATATGTCGAAGCAACGGTGAAAGATCCGTTGCTCGCGATGATCAGCGGGTCGTAGAATCGCCAGCGAGGATTCCCGGAGGGATCGTTCGATAGGCTGGAGGTTGTCAGCGTCGCGTCAGCTTGCCACTCTCGCTCCAGAATCAGGGCTGGAGTGCCAGAGGCGACGGGTTCCGGGGCGGGGGCTGAGATGGTGCGGGGCGCGCATGCAGCGAGAATCGCGACACCACAGATAACGGCTGAGAGACGTAGCGGAGAAATAAGCATGGTGATGTCTCCAGGGGAGCTTCGACATCATTATCGGCTTCAGCGCTCAAATACAGGAGAGGAGCCGGGTCAAGCCTTGGGGTTAAGCGACGAGCGCGTTAATCATCAGGCTCGCGAGCTGCCGCGCGTCGACCTGATATTGCGAGAGCACGCTCATCCCAACTTGCGTCAGAATCTGAGTCTTCGTGAAGTCCGTCACGGCGGATCCGATGTTGAGATCGCGGATCGACGATTCCGATGCAGTGAGACTGACTGACGCGACGTTGTCGTTCTGCGCATCTTCCTGCGTCGAAACCATCTGCGCACCCAATTGCGCACGCACCGACGATATTTGATCTATTGCCGCGTCGACTCGCGTTTCGGCGTCGCGTGCTGCGAGATCATTTGACGTACTCGTGCCGTCGGGAACGTAGTTGAGGCCGCCCGGACCCGGCGTTGCCTCGGTGGGCGGCATAATGGAGATGCTCGAGATGTCCAACGCATTCGTAGAGAGCGTCGGTAACGACACGGCGACCGTACCGCCCTCTTGGCCGGAGTCGTTGATATTGATCGCCGTTCCGCCACCGACGGCCGTGGTCGGCTTGGTGATCTCAAATGCGATCGCGGTACCGACATCCGCTGCAGTCAAATTTTGCAGATTGAATACGAGTTGACTGCCGCTGGCGCTGTTCGGAATCGGTTCGGTTGAAGGAGTGGATCCCTGGCCCGTAGCGACCGCAGACGTCTGGCTAAACGAATTGCCGACTCCACCGGAGAACGTCGAGTCCGAGCTGTAGGCGTCAATTTCTACATATACACCCGGCTGGCCAAGGGGCACTCCGAGCGTTGGATCCGTGGGATTGTTACTGTATCCCGTAACGCGGAAGACAACGTATCCTGTCCACCAATCCCAATTCGCTCCACTCTCGTTCAGATCGCTAATAAGCTTCGCGGACGTCGTTGCTTGGTATTGAGGACTGCTAACTGAATCCGTCGTTGGTACGCTGCCGTCGGGATTCGGACCAGGCGAAACTTCAGTGACGGTTGGAGTAGCGTTCGGATTGACTACCGTTGTGTCGTGCGATCCGTTGAAGAGTGTTAGCCCGTTGAAGTTCGCGTCCGAAGAAATGCGATTGATCTCCGAAAGCATCGACTCGATTTCGGTTTGGATCGCAGTAAGTTGCGTATCGGAGTTAATGTCGGAGTGCGCCTCGACAATCAACGATCGAATACGCTGCAGAATCTCTTGAACGGTCGCGGCCGCGCCGTCGGCGACCGCGAGCATGTTTCCACCCGTTTGAACGTTTTCGACGGCTTGCTGGAGGCCGCCGACACGGCTTTGCAGATTTTCGGAAATGGCGTAGCCGCTCGGGTCGTCGGACGCGCCTTGAATGCGCAGCCCGCTCGCGAGTTTGCTCGTCAGATTGCCGAGTTGCTGCTGGTTCGTACCGAGGTTACGAAGCAGGTCATCCGTTCCGCTCAAAATGTTCATCTGCGCAACGCCCTCGTGGCGGGTGCGGTGAACTTCGAACGGCAGCGCACGGCGGCAACGGCAAATTCGAACGAGCGGATGTGCTGGATACGCTCGCTGCGGTTATGCCGAGACGCAACGCTGATGGAAACGGAAGTGCATGCATGGATGGCGGATTCGCAGACAATACAAATCGCGCTGAAGATTGCTCTTAGCGCGTCA
Source organism: Vulcanimicrobiota bacterium (assembly GCA_019232905.1). Classification (GTDB taxonomy): domain Bacteria; phylum Vulcanimicrobiota; class Vulcanimicrobiia; order Vulcanimicrobiales; family Vulcanimicrobiaceae; genus JAMXLG01. The sequence goes on along the minus strand of JAFANA010000034.1, from coordinate 31,216 downwards.
TACCGTCCTTGAAGATTTTGAGCTTTGGAATCGCTCCGCAGAGCGTTTCCGATGCCCACCAGCACATCCATGAAGAGGTCGTTTCCTCCCTGAAACAACTTCCTGATACTACGTAGTATCGGCTGAAGGTCCGGAAAAGTTTGCGCTAACGGCGTCAGCGTCCCGTTAAGTCGCTCGCTCCCTCCTCCGAAACCCCTTAATGACGATGGACGCTTGGAGACGACGAAAGCTGCGGCTTGGATTAGGCCGCAGCCTTCAGTTGGTTGGGGGCCTGTGCATGGCAGCCGCTATAGCCGGCCTTGCCGCTCCCATGGTCCCGGCGAGTGCCGATATTTTGACACCTTTATCGCGCATCGTTGCCATCGTGATCCCCTCGCCGTCCCCGGCTGCGTCGCCGCCCTTCGGCGGCGCCGGCTTTCCGTCCGCGACCCCCACACCCAAGCCGTACCAAGTCGTTCGCGGCGGTCGCCTTCAGCTGTCCCTGACGGGCAGTCTCTCGCTCGGGACACAAGCGAGCTCGCAGACGCTATATAACGGTACGCCCGAATTCACACCGACCCCGAATGCCTCAGGATCGCCGTCGCCGTTCATCGGCACGGCCACCACGTCGAACTTGGCGCAGTCGCAAGGCAGTCTCGGGATGTACGCGGACATCAGCAGGCGTACGGCCACGACGTCTACCGATCTTCGCGTACCGTTTGCCGTTTCGACAAACGCGCGTTCGCTGATCGGCGGGACGCAATTGCTCTTCTCGACTCCGCGCTACGCGCTCGGATACGGCGCGCAATCGACCAGCCTCTTCGGACAGCTTCCGGCGGGAAGCACGTTACGGAGTCTGTACGCGATCGTTCCGACTCGCAACGGCGATGTGACGATGTACGGTGGACCATCGTTGGGCGCCAACGGTGAAGAGCTTCCTTTGAAGGGGCTCCGATGGCGTCAAGATGCGGGACCGGTGCTTTTTGAAGCCGGCCTCGTGAACGGTGATGGTCCGCAAACGGGAAAGGCGACGACGATACTCGGCGGCGTCGCCACGTCGCGCGGACCGTTGAGCTTCATCGGCGAGAGCGCCTGGCAAGACCGGAAGGGCGGCGACGAGGATGTCTCCGGCTTGTCCTATCAGTTGCGCGCCGACGACGGTTCGATGCAGAGCTACCTCACGTTGATCACCCGTCGTATTGCGCCCGGGTTTGTAAATTTCGGCGTTGGTGAAAACTTCGGGGACAATTACTGGGACGTCAATTACCGGCGTGCCGGCTCCTCACAGAACTTCACGGCCGACACCAGCAGCGAGCGCGTTCTCGACGGCGTTGGATTCGCATCGTTCCTGCGTCAATCGTCCCTCGGGTATAGCGGTCCGTTTCGCTTCGGGTCGTACTCGCTTACGGTGCAGTCGCAACGCACGAGCGGCGACGGCGCGTACCCATTGTGGCTAGGCTCCGCGACGACGCAAGTCTCTGCATCGGTCGGCCGGGGATTTTTGCTGCTGACGAATCAGCTCAACCGGCAGACCACGACGGGCACCGCGGGAGCGCAAGCACTTGTCGGCTATTCGGGCTCATACCAACAGCCGTTCGGTAATTTTGAAGTCGGCGGTAACTACACCGCGTACCGCCTCGTCAACTCCGTCACCGGCTCCGGCACGACCGCAACGGAAGGCATCAATATCAGCCGGCAATTCCGCAAATCGGCGTACGCTCTTACGGAGTCGTGGGGCCACAATCTCGGTTCTTCAACGAATGCGTTGGTTCGCAACTCGCAGTTCACGGTCAGTCGAACGATCTCGCCGGTCATCACCATTCAAGCTGCGTACACGTTGCAGCAACTTAACGATCGCATCAGTCCGGCCTCTAACGGCCGTTCACACAGTTTCTCAATCCAACTCAACGCGCCGTTCGGCTACGGCAACGGATTTGTTTCCGGCCGTGCTGACGCAAAACTTCCGGCTACGATCGTGGGGCGCGTCATCAGCGACGCTTCCTCCGCCGGGTACTCTCCGTTTGCTACAAGCGGCGTAGGCAACGTCGTCGTGGTTCTGGACGACAAGCTGATTCAGCGCACAGACGTCACCGGCGGGTTCCAATTTGCGTTCGTTACGCCTGGTCAGCATCAAGTGCGTGTCGAGAGTGCGTCGCTGCCTCGTGGGCTGACGGTGGACATTCCCGTCAATACGGTGCAAGTCGAGGGCGGTCAAACCGCACAGATGACGTTCCTGGTCGGCAACTTCGGCGGCATCAGCGGGCACATCTACGGCCGCGACAGTTCGGGCGTGATCGTGCCGCTGCCGAACGTCTTACTGCGCGTGGACGGAGGTGCGTATTCGCAGACCGATGCGAGCGGCGCATATGGCTTCGGCCGCCTGCGTCCCGGAAAGCACACGATCGCGATTATCGATAGTTCGGTGCCGGCGTTCGCCGAGTTCGACGCGACTAAAGAAAAGGCTCAAGTCGACGTAAAGAACGGCAACTATACCGTCGTCGACTTCACGGCGGAGCCGCTCGGCTCGATTTCCGGTTCGATTCTTTTCGCGCACGACATGGGCAAAGATGCCGGAACGCCCGTTGATAACGCCTACGTTGTCGCTGAGCCCGGCGAACACGCGGCGATCATCGAGAATGACGGGTCGTTCACCATCGACGACCTTCCGCCGGGAACGTACACGGTCAGCGTCGACCCGGAAACGATCCCGGATGGTCTCGGTGCCGCCCCGGAGTCGTTCAGTGTCGATTTAGGCTCCAAAGAGCACTATCAGGGCGCGGCCTTCCTTGTCGGGCACAGTGAGAAAAAGGTCGTCTTCAGCTTCGTCGCGGGCGGATCCGGCGACAATGCCTCAGCGCCGAAAGTTCACGTTAGTGAGGGGCGTCTACCGCCTCGCGGCTCCGCGACGATCTCGGTTGATGCGCCGAAAGAAGCTGGTCCCGTTAAGGCCCACGCCTTCGATCAGATCGTCGATCTGACGTACGACGATCGCCGGAAAGCTTGGATCGGCGACCTCACCGTTCCGACAAATGTCAAGGCGGCTGACTATGACGTAACTGCCAGTACTGCGGCAGGTACGCAACCGCAATCGGCGAGTCTGACGGTGGATCCAAAGATGCCGCTTGCGATTTTACAAACCGATCCGCCGAATCCGCAGCCCGGCCAATACGTTCGCGTTCGCGCCCGGTTCCTCGTCGATGTCGCACCCGGCGATCGAATCGAATGGGCCGACGGACAGACGACCGTGCTCGGTCGCGCCGTCTCGGGACGCGTCTTTACTTTTAACCTACGTGTATCTTTACGGCCCCTGCACGGAGTGCTACTAACCAAGGTTGCTCGCTTGCCGATAAGTCTTATGTAACTCGCTTCGCATCTGCCAAGGATGGCATTCTCGCGCATGGTGAAAGGACGATGAACCAAAAACGTATCGCCGCGCTGGCTCTTATGTCGGCGCTCGCAGCCTCAGTCGGTCCGGCAATGGCCGCGAACCCGACCGTCAACGTGACGATCAAGTGGAACACGCAATCGGTGTCCTCGCTTACGGTCACGAGCAACTACACGAACACGGGCGCGATGGGCGCGTCCGCTGGCACGATCTACTCGAACCTCAACGGCGGCGCCGGCATCTGCTCGGCCGCGGCCGGAAGCAACGTCGCTCAGACCGTGGACTTTGGCAACGTCACCCCCGATTCAGTCAAATACACGGACTGCAACTTCAACAACGGTGCCAATGCTCAGTACGCCACGAACGACTCGAACGGTTACTCGCTGACCGTCCAAGAGACGACCGCGGCGACACACGACGCGAACAAACTCCTCTGCTACCTCCCCAACGGCTCGCAAACGGCGGCTGCACCGGTCCTGACGACGCGTACGAGCAATGCGCTTACGCCGTCGATCATCGCCGTGACGCAAACGGACGCCACCTGCAGTGCAGCAGTTGCCGGTGCAGTTGCGATCAAGTCCGCTTCCGCTTCGACCATCACGTCGGGTGCAGGCGCGACCGCCGGTACGCTTAACGCCGGCGGCGACATCGAGCTCGTGCTCCAACCGAACGCACCTTCGGGCGCCGATCAGACGACGGCGACCTGGACGCTCGTTCTCAACTAAACAATCCGCGAAAGGAATCCGAACCTATTCGTCGCGGGGCCTGATTTTGGTCTCGCGGCGAAGAGGCGGAGAAGATGAAGCTAAGACGCTTTGCGACGGTGCTTGGTTTGCTGGTGCTCGTGGGTTCGCTCACGACAGCGGCGGACTCACTCGATCTGGGCATGACGGTGACGCCGGGTAAACTCGAGGTCGCAATACCACTCGGTACGACGTTCAACGTACCGGTCTCGGTGCAAAACACGAGTTTCTCGCAATCCCACATTCTTGCATCGATGGTCGATTTTGGAGTTGCTCCGAACGGCGACTATCAGTTCGAGAAAGTGGGCTCTCGAGAATTCTCGCTGCTGAAGTGGGCCGCCATTCGTCCGAGAGAGTTCGACATCCCGGCGGGCACAACACAACAGGTTCAGCTGACCGTCTCAGTTCCTTCCGATCAAAAGCTGAGCGGGGAATACGCCGGCATCATCTTCTTCCAGACTAGACCTGAGCGTCACGGCGGTGCAGTTGCTTTCTCCGCACGTGTCGCCTCGAAGATTTATGAAACAATTCCCGGCACCGTCAAGATCGACGGTGCGATCACGAAGATGACGAGCACGAAAGCACCTGGTGGGCAATCGTATCGCATTGCGTTCAAAAACACGGGAAACGCGCACGTCTATCTTCGCGGTATGCTCATGGTGCAAAAGGGCAGCTCGGTGATCGAGCAGATCGCTTTGCCGGAAAATATGCTCGTCGAACGTGACGGGCAGCGAGTTATAGACGTCAAGGGCAAAGCGCTCGAACCAGGCTCATATCAGGCAATCGCAACCGTCGACTACGGTGGGAAGACGGAAACGGGCGGTCAGATCACATTCGAAGTGCGCTGACACGCAACTACTTCAACCCGGACGTACGGATGTAGTCCGGGGCACAACACACGGAGTGTGTAGGACAGCTGGTGATGAGACGTCACGTACTTGGTCTAATGGGGATGGCGCTTACGCTAACAGCGTTTGTCAGCGCCCTATTACCGGCCAAAGCCGCCGGTCCGACGGCGCAGACCACGGTGAAGTGGAATGCGCAGGCGCTCGTAAGCATGTCCCTCACGCCAAACTATTTCGCGGGGTTTGGTCAGGTTAAAGCCGTCTTCGGAACGCAACCCGCTCCGACGCACGGTCCTAATGCGGGACCGGCCGCCGGTCAGGGCGATATCGATTTCGGCAATCTGCTCTCCGGCACAAACTACATTTACAAATACGCCGCTCACATCAACGTCTCGACAAATGACGCGAGCGGGTTCAAGCTTTACGGTGAGGGCGCGGCGAACTTCTACAACACGACCGATTCGTCATCGCAGCCGATCGCCTCGACCCTGTTCTACACGAACTCTACGAGCGGCGCTCCGGCCGACGGCAACACCGGATTCAGTCCGGGCTTGCCGTTTCAGAACACTAGCGGTGTCGTGACGCCCGCGCAGCCGAACCCAGCCGCAACGCCGTCGATCAACTACGGTGGATCCTATCCATCCTCGCCCGTTGCCACGAGCATCGCGTCCGTTGCCGACTTCTACTATGACTACCTTTTGAAGGTGCCGGCGACCGCGACCCCCGGTCAATATTTCGTCTGGATCGTTTACACGGTGGTGCCGCAATGAAAAAGTTTAAAGCGGCGATTGTCGCGTTTGCGGTACTCGTCTTGATGCCGATCGTCGTGCAAGCGCTCCAGACGCAGCGAGGCCAAATCGGTGTCACGATCATTATCAATGTAACGCCCAACCCGCTCGGCATCGCAGCGCCTCCGAGCGGCGCTGGAGCGATCGTCGCAAAAGCGTCGCTTCGTGGTGCGCCCTCGAGCGTGAGTCGTGTGTTTGAGGCTCAACAATTGCATTTCACCGGTGGCGCCTCCGTTGTGGCGCAAAACGTGCAGCGCGGTGTTAAGGTCGAAGCGTCAATCGCGCCAAACCCGACTGCAACGCTGCTTTATAGCGACCAAAATGCCGTCGTGGTCAATGCTGAAGCCGGCGTCGCCACGGTCGTGCCGTGCGCATACCACGTGACGGTTCACACCACGGTGACGAGCTGGTCGCTCGATCATGGTTTGTCGAACGATTTCTCTGATGGCTCCGGCGACTCGTTTCTCGGCGGAAGCGTAGCGAACAATTCATATGTCGCTACACCGCGACCTACGGCGACGCCCTTTACCGTGTACGCCGACAACGGACATACGTGGAACCTCCTGCAAACGAACAGCGGAATTCAAACATATTGCGTTGACTTGACCGTCAACATGCCGATCTCGACTCCACAAGGGACGTATAGTTCGAATGCGATCTATACGCTGTTCTACTAACATGCTTCGTACGGCACGTCTCGCGTGGGTGTTCGCGATCGTTTTTATCGTCGGCGTAACCAGCGCTCTTGCGGCACCGGTTCCGAGTCTCATCGCCGGCCCGATCCAGCGCGCGACGATGAATCCCATCCTTCCGGTCGCGCAACGCGTACTGCCGGTCCCAAACGGTACGTTGACGCCTGCGCCTGCGGGTGCATACGTCGGCGCGGTTCCGGACGGCACGCGCGTGCCGCTCTCGCAATTGCCGCGCTTGCCGTTAAAGTCGCTCGCGAATTCGGTTTCTCCGAAGAGCGCTCATATGCGCCGGCCGATGTCCGCTGACGGTCAGTACATTGATATCACAGGAACGAATTGCGGCGGTCAGGGAGCGCTCGGCGATCAATTCAACGTGGGATGCTCGTTGAATTGGCAAGCGTGGAACCTCGTTAACGGTCACACGAAGCAAGACTACGTGATCTCAAACGTCACGGGCAACGAATTGACGGCCGGCGGAGCCGTCGCCACGGGCGCCACATACACCGGCACAAGTGGTAATGCGCACAACACGGCTCTGGCCACGGCCGGTACGTACATCTTCGGGGTGTACGATCAAACGGCGGGCGGCTGGGCCGCGGTCATTTATGTGAATGCCGGCCAAGTGTTTTCGATTAAGGTCTACCAAGATCCGTTCCACACGCAAGAGACGTACCAATTCGCGTCGAGCGATACGGCCGCATATGTCTACTTGCAGAACGTCGCTGCAAGTGATTACTACGTGGTCGGCGTTCATCAGACGGGCGTGTCACCGAACTGCGTGTTCATGGGCCCGGCGCCGCTGCCGTCGCCGTACGCGTACCCGGCAAATCAACTCTGTAATTTGACGGCTTCCACCGGCGTGCAGGCTCCGGGTGGAAATCTTTCGGTAACGTGGCCCTTAAATAACGCGGCGTTAAAAGCAGGCTCGTACTCGGTAGAAGTTTTCGATCTAACGCAGGGCGTTCGTCTCGGACAAATACAGGTTTCGCTCACGGCAGCAACGGGGCTCGTCTTGACGACGTATCCGGACAATTCCGGTGGCAACGCGGATCCGTCACCGAACCCGAAAGCTGCTGCGACACCGTCGACGATCATGGCCTGGGACGGTACGGTCGTCCGGGACGAATCCACGACCGGTATCAAAACAACGGTCACCGGCGTCGGACCAGACGGTGCGAACTACCTGTGGACCTTGATCGATCCGCAAGGGCAGCTTGCCGGCGCGGCGACGGGCACGGTAGCGGGCGGTACTGCAAGCAACACGTTTACGTTTGATGCTTTGTTGTGTGTCTTGGCGAACTGTTCGGGAACGCTGAATCCGCCCGGGCAGTATCCGGCGAAGACGTTCGTAACGCAGCTGTACAACACGACGAACAAACAAGTCATCGCGTCGCAGAGTTTCCAGATTCTTGGCTATTCCTCGCTGACACAGTTCAATAACGGCGGCCTCGCAACATCGATTTCCATTGCGCCGGGAGCCAAAACCGTTGCCGGACTGCAGATTACGAATACGAGCAACCAGACGTTCAACGGCGCCGGTGACAATTTCACAAAAGTCATCTTCTCGACTGGGCCGAACTTCGCGAACACGGTGACCGGTAACGGGATCATGGTTTCGACCGTGAACGGTGCGCTCGCGCCGTGCAATACGTCGTGTGCCGCTACGACGACCACCGATTCCAACGGGAACACGTGGAACGTACAAGCGACGTGCAGCGCCGGCGGTCTTAATACCAAGGGCGAGTGCACGATCGAGTTTGATGCCTCGTCACCAACGATCTATTTGCCGCCCGGCGCGTATATCTCGATGAACAATATCTCGTTCTTCTATACGACGGGCGGGAGCTGCGGCAACACGTGCCAAGGATTGACGTCCGAGATGCCGCAGCACGGCCTGCAGTGGTCGACGACCTCGTCGACGATCGCGTGGTCTCCGGTGTACTTCTCGGACGCAGCGTCGACTCAGAGCGGAACCGCTGCGTTCCGTCTCATCGGTAACGCGAACGTCAAGGAAGCGAAGGGAGCAGAACCCGCGTATTCGACGTACACCGCACCGTTTGTCGGAAACCATTACTTTCAATCGAACTTCTTGCAGTCGGATCTGAACCTGCAGTCGCCGTACACGGAGACTGTTAGTGCGACGCCCGGTTCTTATACCGATGTCTGGGCGGTCACGGTCAAAAACACGAGTCTATCGGCAGGCAACATTACCGACGTCGCGATCGAGTATCCGTCACTTTTGCTCTACCAAGGCTTCTTCCAGCTTGACGGATATGCGGCCGGCTGGACGATGTCGACCTTCGGCGGTACGAACGGGTGCCCGGCAAATTTCAGCGCGGAGTTTGCCTGCGTCCACTACAATGCAGGCATTGCGCCGAATGCATCGCAGACGGTGTACATCGACGAGACGTTCCCGCTGCAAAGTTTTCCGTTCCAGGAATTGGTTGTGGAAGCGTATGCGAACGGCCAATGGTTTGCCATCAAGCCGTTTGCCGGCGCGAACACGCTCCCTGACGGCAGCTCCGTAGACAACCTTGCCGTCGGAGCGTTCTCGCTGATCGGCTCGGATATGACGGCAAACTTCAATCCGAACACCGTCGGCGCGGGGGCTACTGCGAACCTGGGATTCCAGTTCAAGAACGTGTCGCAATCGCTGGATCCGAATCCGGATTCGGTGGACTTAGTCGTTCTGGAAGCGCCGTCAACCGGGTTGAATGTTGTCGCGGCGCCGCCGGCCGTCGGCAATTGGAGTTATCTCGGCAGCTTTAAGCTTAACGGCGCAACCACAACGCAGTATTGGTTCGGAACCTGCGCCTCGCAATTCACGGCCGGCGCACAACAGGGTGCGGCAAATTACGGCGGACCGCCGCTGGCAAATTCGTCACCGGTTGGGGAACCACTGACCGCTACGTATAAGTCGATCGGTACCTGTGCCGCGGATACGAGCGCGCTCAAGCAAGGGCAGTCCGTTAGCTTCTCCAATTGGCAGCTGTCGAATTTCGCTGCCGGCACGGAAACGTGGAAAGTCTATGCGCACGGCGCGAATACGGGCGCGTGGTCGTCTCCGCAAAACATGACGCTGACGGTCAGCACAGAATCCGCGTCAATCGGATTCAATCAAATTAACGGGACAGCCATTGCAACGAATAGCATTCCCACAATCGGCGGCAGTCCGAATACGTACCAATACGCGATCACGAATACGAGCAAGTCGAGCAACATCGGAACGGTGGTCTTGACTATCCCGGGGCTCGATATCAACAACCAGAACGCGTTCGACGGTACGACGCAATGGACGGTGCACAATATAACCACCGGCGGTGTCACGTTGTCGAATCCCGCCGGCCAAACGGATGGTACCGGCGGATGCGTTGTTGATACTACTCCAGCGAATACGTTCAACCCGACAAATGGCGGCGCTAATGGGCAGATCACAATTAAAGGCTGCACCACCTTCAAGCCCGGCGACACCTTGTACGTCAACTTCACGGCGGATAATCCACTCTCGCAAAGTGACAGCTATCTATTCCCGGCAACCGTCGATGGTAACCCGGGCGGTGCAGCATGGCTTGGCGCAAACCAAGTTACCGAACAGTTCTCGCTCGGCTTGAATATCGTCGTGAATCCGTCGAACCCGGGGCCTGGTGGATCGACGCCGGTGGTCAACTGTCAAATCGCGTGCGGATTCGCAGGAAGCACGATCGACTTCGGCAATCCCGCAGCAAATAGCACGAATACATATCAAGACGTTATCCGCGCGAGTATCGTCTATACCGGCGCAACCTCACCAGGGCACAATCTGCAATTGTGGGTCGTTGCAAGCTCTAATCCGACGAATTCAACCGGCGTTCCGACCAACGAGCTGTTGACGGACGCTGATAGTGCGCACTCGACCAGCGGTGGAGGCATCACGTTCAATACGACGAGTTACACGGTCGTGCCGACGGCCGGACTTGGTGTCTTGGTCGCAACTGCCCCGGAAACAAATCGGGCTACTCCGTATGACATCATCAACAACTTCGAGCTGGCGGTCGGAGCCGAAGCACTCACCGCGCATACTGTCACCGTGACATATACGCTCGTTCCGATCTAACCGAAAGCACGAGCGCGAGGAGCGCAAATATCAGCACGGCGGAGTAGACGCCGCTGCTTTGACGGTGAAGCGCATCGTACGCTGCCGTCATCAGCGGCGTCGCTTCCATTTTTGGGACGATCGCTTGCGTTTCGATGGCGCCGAATGCGATTGCAATTGCGATGCAAAGCACGATCGTGATCTTTCGGCGCAGCGTCTCGAAACGAATCCCAACCGTCAGCAGCCCTGCAATGATCCCGGCGACGGCGCCCATCGCCGTGATCGCGCGCACCGATGCGGCGATTGTCGCAGCAAACGCCGCCGTGGGGCCGATGTGCGCGAAAGCGATCGGCGCGAAGAGGAACGCGAAGCCGGCCATCGCACCTACCCAAAGCCCGAGCACGACGATTCGTACGACATATAAAACATTGGACAGCATAGTGTGAACCATTCCACGATCCGTCGCCCCGACCCGTTGACCGTTGCGCTCGATGCCGCGCGTGAAGCTGCAGCTGTGCTACTTGATTACGCGCATCGTCCGCTCGAAATCGAAGAGAAGAGCCGTCGCGCGGACATCGTCACCGCGGCGGATCGTGCGAGTGAAGCGGTGATTCTCGGAAAACTCCGCGGCGCGTTTCCGAACGCGAGCGTCCTTGCCGAGGAGAGCGGACGGCACGAGGGCACCTCCGACGAACGCTGGGTCGTCGATCCGCTCGACGGCACGACGAATTACGCGCACGGCTATCCGCTCTATTGCATCTCGATTGGATTCGAACGCGCAGGCGAGCTGATTGCCGCGGTCGTCTATGCCCCGGCAATCGGTGAATGCTTTGCAGCCGAACGCGGAGCCGGTGCGCGGCTTAACGATGCGCCGATTTCGGTGTCGTCGATCGACAGGGTTGCCGATGCGATGGTTTGCACGGGCTTTCATCCTGCCGATTTTCCGCGCAACGGAAAGTACTTCGAAGCAATGTCGTCGCATGCGCAGGCGGTCCGCCGAGACGGTTCCGCTGCCCTGGATCTCGCGAATACGGCGTGCGGGCGATTCGACGGATTCTGGGAATGGGATCTCAATCCGTGGGACGTCGCGGCGGGAACCTTGCTGGTGACGGAGGCGGGCGGACGGGTCACTCGCATCGACGGCTCGCCGGCGGCGCTGGACTCGCGTTCTATTCTTGCGACAAATGCAAGGATTCACGAAGAAATGCAGGGCGTTCTCGGGGCCGTACAGTAAGGCTGGACGATGAACGCACCCACGCTCGCGCGTATCCTCGGGTTGCTCTTTCTCGTTGCCGGCATCGCGGGAGTTCTTCCGTGGACCGCGTCCGCCGCGCCGATGGACGCGCCGGTGTTATCGCTCGACGCGTTCTATCGTTTCATCGGCGGCGTCCTTCCCGTGAATGCAGCACAAGATGCGCTGCACCTGATCTTCGGCGTATGGGGCTTGATCGCCGCAATCGGTTTCGGATCCGCGGTTGTGTACTGCCGGGTCGTGACGTGGCTCTTCCTAATTCTCGTCGTGCTCGGCGCACTGCCCGTCTTTGCGTTCTATACGCTCTTCGGTGTGGCGCCGATTTTCGGTTGGGACGTGGCCTTCGACGCGTTCATCGTGCTAGTTGCCGCGGTCGGCGGTTACGGGCGCGGTTCGGTTCCGGCCGAAGCTACGCCGCAATAGGTTCGCGTTCGCTCCAGCTGCGATCGCGAAGTTTCAGCGCCGTCAACGCGGCGCGTGCGCTCCAGGCGATGATCCATGCGATCGGCACGCTGAAGAGCGCGAGATGAAGCCGTTCGATTCCGAGCCACGTCAACGGTAAGACGAGGAGTCCGCACACGATCCCGATGACCATCGAGAATTTCGTGTCGCCCGCGGCACGCACCGGAGCGAGCGCGACCATGGCCCAGCCTTTGATCGGCATGGTTGCCATGTGCACGGCCAGCGGAAGCGCTGCGACGCTCGCGACTACTGCATTCATCGTGAAGAAAAATGAAAGCGGCCATGCGAAGATCGCGACGAGCGCGCCGGTGACCGCCGTCACAAGCAACGTCGTGCGGAGTGCGCGGTGCAGAAATATCGTCGCGCCTTGCGGGTCGCGCGCTCCGAGACGTTGCCCGATAACCGTTTGCGTAGCGCTTTGTAACGGGCTCGGGACGACGAACGTGAGGTCGGAGACAACATTGAGCGCGCGAAACGCGGCAATGTAGATTGCGCCGAGCGGAGCGAGCATAGCGACGACCGCCATGTCGGGGCCGACGATCGCAAAGCCAAAGATGCTTTCCGGGACCCCGAGCCACGCGCACCGCATCGCTAACTGCCAATCAATCGTGAAACTGGAAAAGACGCGATAGATCGGTTTGCGCGCGACGTAGATCACCGCGACGATCGCCGCGATCGTTTCCGAGATCAAGGTCGATACGCCGGCGCCGACGATGCCGTACGGATGACGGGTCCACCATCCGAGCGCAAGCGCGAGCAAAAGCGGGATGTGAATTAGGTTGATGATCGCCAGCAGGTAGACGCCGAGTTTGCGGTTCCCGGCTGCACCTAGTCCCACGATCAACGTCGCCGAGATGTTGATCGGGATCATGGACGCGCATCGAAGGATCAGATATCCGGCGCTTGCATCCACGGAGGCGATGTGCGGCAACATCAGCGCGAGCAGCGGATGCGCGCCGAGGATCGCGAGCAGCGTCAGCGCGACCGAAACGAGCATCGGCACGACGAAGCCTGCGCGGATCGTGCGCGCGAACCCGTCGACGTCGTGGGCGCCGATGCGTTGCGCCGCGATGATGCCGAGACCGCTCCACAAACCGCCGACCGTCATCATCAGCGTGAACGTCACTGTGGTCGCCGCAGTCACTCCGGCCAGTGCGACCGTTCCTAAGGTGCCGATCGCGATCGTATCGACGACACCGAGCACCTGATCGCCGAGCATCTGCACGGCAAGAGGAACAGAAAGGCGCCGGAATGCGGCGCCTACTTTCGTGTGATCGACAACCATGGAGCTGATTTGCGTCATCGCAATCGGTCGAGCACCGCGAAAAAGCGGTCGATCTCCTCATCGGTGGTGTAGAAGTGCGGGCTCACGCGAATGCCGCAGCCCGGCCGGTAATCCACAAAAACCCGTTCGCCGATCAATTGGTGGCAGACCCGCTCGGAATCATCGAAATCGATCCCAATCCACCCGGTTCGCTTGTGCGGATCGAGCGGTGAATTCACGCTGAGCTTACGCTCGAGTGCCATGTCGGCGAGCTTCGTCGTTAAACGAACGTTGTGCTCGCGAATTCGCAGAATCCCGACGTCGCGGATAAGATCGTGTCCCGGTTTTGCGACAAGGTATCCCGGTATGGTCGGCGTTCCCGTGCCGAAACGATACATCGACGGCGCATAGCGTATCGGCGCATCTTCAAAGGTAAACGGCGACGCGTGGGCCATCCACCCCGTGACTGCAGGGCGGAACTGTTCCAAGAGCGCCGGACGCACGTAAATCCATCCGCAGCCCGGGCCGCCGAGCAGCCACTTGTGCGAGCCGCCGGTCACGATGTCGAGATCCCATTGGCAAACGTCGTACGGATACGTTCCGGTCGTTTGATACGCATCCACGCACAACAGCGCACCGACTTTCCGGCAATGCTGCTGAATCTCGCGCACGTCTGCCAGCGCGCCCGACACGTAATACGCGTGCGAGAGCACGGCGATCCGCGTGCGTTCGCTAATCGATTCGATAATGCGTTCGGTCGGAATGCTGCGGCCGTCGTCGGACCCGACGACGCGCACCTTGGCGCCGTAGCGTTCCCATTCGGTCCACACGTAGGTGAGCGACGGGAACTGCAACGCTTCGTAGACGACTTCATTGCGCTCGCCGCGGAACTCCAGCGACGTTGCAAGCGCGGCTTGCAAAACCGAAACGTTCGGACCGAGAAAAACCGAACCCGGCGGCGCGCCGATCAGCGTGCCGATACCGTCGGCAATAACGCCGATCTCGGGCAGCCACCGTTCCCACGCCTCGGGGCCGTCCGTCGCCCAATCGTTCCAATACGAATCGAGCGCAGCTTTCGCGCCGAGCGGTGCGGCGCCCATCGAATGGCTCACGAGGTACGTGCCCGTTTCGAGGATCGGGAATTGTTCGCGGTGGAGCGCTTTGGTAGCCGTCGTCGTCATGATTGCGCGTAATTTCCAGTCCCTAAGTGCGTGCGAACTTCCCAGAGTTCCGGGAAGAATTTATGGTTCAGCGTGCGTTGCAGATACTCGGCACCGGACGAACCGCCCGTGCCGATCTTGTGGCCGATCATCCGCTCGACCATGCGCACGTGGCGACCGCGCCACAGAATGAACCGTTCGTCGAACTCGATCAAATCCTCGAGCAGAAGGTAAAGATCGTAATTCGCATCGGGGTTGACGTAGATGCGGCGGAACGACTCGATCAGCGCTTCGCTCGAATCGACGGCGAATCCGCGGCGCTCGAGCAGCGCTTTGACGTGATCGTAGAGCGAGGGTTCGTTCGCGAGGCGTTCGAGCTTCGCACGTTGACCGTCGGTCATGGTGATGTATTTCAACGTATCCATCCTGCGTACGCCGCACAGAAATTCGACTTCGCGGAATTGCAGCGACTGAAAGCCGCTTGCGGGGTTCAGGTTGTCGCGGAACTCATTGAACTCTTGCGGCGTCATCGTTTCGAGAACGTCGACCTGCTGCTCGAGCAGCCGTTGAATCGTATGAATGCGGCGAAAGTATTTCGCGACGCGCAGCAACTCGTCACGGTCGAGGGCTTCGACGACCGCCCGCAACTCGTGGAGCAGTTGCTTGAACCACAGCTCGTACACCTGATGGATGATGATGAAGAGCGTCTCGTCGTGATGCTCGGGGCGCGACAAAGGACGCTGAAGGTCGACGAGTTCGTCGACCTTCAGATAGGAACTATATGAGATCCGGTCGTCCATTAATTACGGAACCTGAATGGTGAACGTCACCATTCTGGCCGGAGCGGCGTTGGGCTCGAACGGGCGCGAATACTGAAACGTAATCGTGCTCGTGCCGCTGCGATTCGCGTGATAGATGAAGATCTGTTGTCCGGTCGCACCGGGGATCGTCGCCGACGGGCTTTGACGGACATTGCCTTCGTAAGCGAGCACGTTGCCGTCGCCGGTTTGTTGCGTCCACGAATAGCCGGTTGAAGCGTTGGACTGCAGGGCGATGAAGAATTCTTCGCCGTTTTGAATCGTAATGGGACTCGCCGCGTCGGGTTCTTGAAGGACGGGCGAATGCGGCGTCAGCGCCAGCAGCGCAAGCGCGAGGCCGAGGAACAGCTGTTTCATGCGATAGTGGTCTCCCGAGCGCGTTCGAGTTCGCCGTCGATCGATCCGCGCAGAACGTGCCAAGCCATCAAATAATCGCCACGCAATGATGCGAACGGCGCCCGAAATGTTTCGGGTTTGTTGTGTTCGATGAACGCGTGCGAGAACCACGCGGGGCCGTATCCGGCGATGAGACCGGCCAGCGCGAGCCAGGGTTTGCGCATCG
Organism: Vulcanimicrobiota bacterium; assembly: GCA_019232905.1. GTDB lineage: Bacteria > Vulcanimicrobiota > Vulcanimicrobiia > Vulcanimicrobiales > Vulcanimicrobiaceae > JAMXLG01. The sequence continues at coordinate 15,194 of JAFANA010000034.1, read as the reverse complement.
CGATTGACCCGAGAACGATGGCCGTGCCCGCGATGGTTCCCGCGACGTGAAACGCGCGAGTCCGCGGGTCGCTATGCGCCCGCAAATAGCGGGGCCAAAACTCTTCGAAGTCCATTGCTTAGCGAATACGGGGCTTGTCGCGCTTCTCCTCGAAATCGCCGCGGTATGAAAAACGTGTTGCCGGCGCTGCTGCTGCTCGCCGCCGTGACTGCCTGCTCGCAGTCGACCCAATCGCAGTCGAGCCAATCGCAATCCTCGACTGCAGAGTCACCGTCGCCCGCTGCGACCAATCCAACCGGGTTTCCGTTGTATGCGGAAAGCACGGTTCTTGCATCAAAGGCGTGGAGTCAAAACACGGGTTCTCAGCATTACAGCGGACTGGAAGTGGTCGCGCAGACCCCGGCGACGATGAGTCAACTCAACACGTGGCTGAAGTCGGTTTCCGACAACCCGCCCTCAGGTTACAGCGTCGCCGCGAGCGGCAGCGGACTCGAAGAGGCGCACGCCCGCGCGCGCGCAATGGGCGTCGATTTTCAAGTCTTCCAGCACACCGTCAACGGCAAGCGCCACGGTTTGATCGTTGCCGCGGTCGATCCGACGCTCTTCGACGAAAAGGCCGGTCCGGTACTGAATGCGCTGAATCAATACAAGAAGCTGCCGCAGGTATTTCGCGATCCGATCGATGCGCAAGCTCGCGCGCGCACCGGATTTACGGTGAGCGACGCGCTCGAGCCGAACACGCCGATCGGCGCTGCCGTTGAAGCGGTCAACGAGCTCCGTTCGTCGGGAGAACGCGGCGTGGTGTTGGTGGATGGCACGCGTCAATAGCTTTCGTGTTCTCGCAGCGCTCTTGACCTTGTTCGCGACCGCGGAAACGCCGCTCCCGAAAAGTTACGTCGGCGTTCAAGGGCTGGTGATTGTCGGTCAGCATCAGGACATCGCGGGCACGCAAAAAGGTGTCGGTGCAGGTCCATTGTTGCAATTACGAGCGGGCGGAAGCCGTCTTGTCGGCAACATCGAAGGCATTCCCGTCGTCGGCATTCCGGGCGTCGCACCGTCGGAAACATACGGACAGGCCACGCCGCACGTCGGCATCTTTAACGGCGAGTTCGAATATGCAACGAGCGCGAATCGCACGCTGTGGCTCGGTCTCGGCGAAACCGTTTACAATCAGCGCACGCCGTTGCCGGCGCAGAATCAGGTCGTTTCCTCACGACTTGCCGGCGTGCGTTATGCGGTGCGCTATATTCATCCGACGAGCGAATCGCATTTCGTCGAAGCGTTCGTCGGCGCAGCACCCACGCTCAGCGGATCCGACGTGTACGTCGCAACCGGCGGTGCGTTGCTTGAGACGAAACCCGAACGCGCGTCGGAGGTCGACGCATCGCTTTCCTTCGGCTATTACCATCGCTCGAACGAGTGGCTCATCGGGCTTCGCTCGCTCAACTTCGCCGCGAAATTCATCAACACGGGCGAAGCCGCGGACCGCAACGTCGGAATCGGCCCGCTCATCGAATGGCGTCACGTCTTGCCTTAGCCTGGCAGCGCGATCCCCTCGAACGCGAGAAGGCGCCGGCGCATAGAATGTGGGCCGGCGCCTTTTATTCGTCCGTCCGCGCCGACGACGCGATGAGCTGGAATCAACAGATCGAGCGGCGTTTTTCCCATCGCCGCCGCGACCCCGCGATGCGAGAGCGGCGCGCCGATCGCGCGTCCGACGTCGGCGTACGAAATGAGTTCGCCTGTTTCGAGTTGTGAAACGAGCTGCCACACTGCGACTTGAAATGCCGTGCCGCTCAAGTGCAAAGGAAGATCGAAACGGCGGAGGCGTTTCTTGAAATAGGCTTGCAATTGTTTCGATGCTTCGACGAGCAGCGAACTTCCGCGTGGTGCCGGCTTCGGCGCGATGCGTGCGCGAAAGTCACATGCAGTAATCGCGCAATCGTTTGCCGCGACGTACAGTCGTGTGCCGAAGGGCGTTGCGAGGACGAGTGTGTCGTGCTCCACAGGCCGGTCTACCACACGGGGGAGGGTTTGTCTTGCGTCGGGGTGCAAGCAAGAATGCAGTGAAGACGTTATTTATCACAGGCGCAAGCCGGGGAATCGGCCTTGCCATCGCCTTGCGCGCGGCGCGCGAAGGCGCGAATGTTGCGATCGTTGCAAAAACGACGGAGCCGCATCCGAAACTGCCCGGAACGATTTACACGGCGGCTGAGGAGATCGAAGCTGCAGGCGGCAAGGCGCTGCCGATCGCGTGCGATATTCGCTTCGAGGAGCAAGTCGAAGACGCCGTCGCAAAAACAGTGGAACGTTTTGGCGGAATCGACGCGTGCATCAATAACGCGAGCGCGATCTCGCTGACCCCGACACTTGAAACGGATATGAAGCGCTACGACCTGATGAATCAGATCAACGCGCGCGGCACGTTCGTTTGCTCCAAGCTGACGGCACCGCACTTGGCAAAGTCGTCGAACGGCCACATCCTGAACCTCGCGCCGCCGCTGGATATGAACCCGCGATGGTTCGCGCGGCACACGGCCTACACAATGGCAAAGTTCGGCATGTCGATGTGTACGCTCGGCATGGCGGAAGAGTTCAAGCCGTTAAAGATCGGCGTGAACTCGCTGTGGCCGCTCACCGCGATCGATACGGCCGCCGTCCGTAACGTCTTGGGCGGCGACGCAATGGCTCAAGCATCGCGTAAACCGGAGATTGTCGCCGATGCGGCGTGGGCCATTCTCAACCGTCCGGCGACGTCGTGTACCGGCAATTTCTTCATCGACGAAGAGGTGTTGCGCGAGTCCGGCGTCACCGATTTTTCCGTGTATGCCAATAAGCCCGGGGCGCCGCTCGTTCCGGATTTTTTCGTGCCCGACGAGGTCATCAAACGCTCGTCGACGCCGCTGCTCCCTTTGCCGTGGTAGTGAGATGAGCGAACAGATTATCTATAGTCGCGACGGCGCCGTCGCATCGATCCGGTTCAACCGTCCCGAGAAGAAGAATGCGATCACACTCGCAATGTACGACGCAATGGCGTCCGCACTCGAAGACGCTGACGGTAACGATGACATTCGTGCCGTCGGGCTTTTCGGAGGCGAGGCGTTTACGGCCGGCAATGATATCGCTGACTTCTTGGCCGGCGGAGCGTTCAATTCCGCGGATCATCCCGCGCTGAAGTTTCTCCGCGTGATTCGCGATTTCCGCAAACCGGTTATCGCGGGCGTCAAAGGTGTCGCGATCGGAATCGGGACGACGCTGCTGATGCATTGCGACGCGGTCGTGGCCGGTAATTCGGCACGGTTTTCGATGCCGTTCACAAAACTCGGCGTCGTACCGGAAGCGGGTGCAAGTGCGCTGTTTCCTCTCATTGCCGGACGGATGCGCGCATCGTGGTATTTGCTTTCCGGCGAGCAATTCGGCGCGCAACAAGCGTTGGAGATGGGTCTCGTTACACGCGTAACGGAAGATCACGACGTCGATGGAGCCGTAGCGATTATGTGCGGCGAACTGGCTGAGCTGCCAAAGAATTCCGTCATGACGACGAAGCGTTTGCTAAAGGCGCGTTTTACGGATATCGTTACGGCCGCCATGGATGACGAGGCTCGGAATTTCGCGGCGGCGTTACAGTCCGACGAGGCGCGCGCCGCATTTATGAAGTTCCTCCAGCGTTCGTAGCTTCCAATTGCGGCGACATTCGGCGGCGAGGAGAACGAGACGCGTCCTTGGGAAATACTCGAGATGCGCGTCGCTTGGGCCGCCGTGAGTAACGCCCGGACTCATGTGGTGAGCCCGGGCGCACTATTGCCGGTTAGGCGCGGTGTTCGTTTACGGATTGGTCGGCGTTTGCGGATCGCCCGCGAACGGACCGAACGGATCGAACACGTACTGCGCGGCATACGGCGTTCCGTTGCCGAGCACGTAGTTGTATCCCGGGTGCGTCGGATATCCGTTGTTTCCGGGAATGTTCTGATGGAAGACGGGCCCGTTACCAACCGTGTTGAAAGCGCTCAGGAAGTAGATCAAGTAGTTGGCGTTGCCTGCGCGTCCGCCGAGTGCTTGATCTTGAATTGCCTGCAGACCGGCGAATTCCGGAGCAGAAGCGCTCGTACCGATGAGTAAGTAGAGTCCGCCGTTGAGTGCCGTTACATCCGCGCTGCGGTTCGCGCCGCACGGTGTAAGTGCGCCGTACGGACAGCCGCCCATGTGCATCGCGACGTCGGGAACGGTCCGCATATTCGAATGCGTGTTCACGAAGTTCTGATACAGCGGCTTGCTCCAGAACTTGCTGACGCCGCCGCCGGAACCCCAAATCCAGCCGGCCGGATAGCCGACGGCGGGATCGAACGTGTCGTGATAGGCGTTCTCGGAAATGTACGTCGACGTCTTTGAACCGGGGACGTAAGATGTCTGCAGATTCGTTCCGCCGACGGCCGTGTTATCGGGATCGTTTGCCGGCCAGATGACGCCGTAAACAGCAGTCGTCCCCGACGCGTCGGTACAACCGAGCGCGCCCTCATCACCGGATGAATTCACAAACGTAATGCCCTGCGCATTGCCTTGGCGGAAGACGTCGTGGAACGTCTGGAAGAGATACGTGAAGTCTTGTCCGCCGTTGTATGCGGCAGTGAAGTCCAACTCACAGAGGCCGTATGAAGCGCTCGATACATCGGCGATGTTGTCGTCGACGATCGCAGTGTACATGTCGAGGAATGACGGAGCAATCGATGCGTCGGGTGCTTCGTACACGACGATCTTCGCGCCCGGCGCGGATCCGCCGGCTTGCTGCACGTCAAGCGCGACCTCGTCGGAGGTCCCATTATTGATGTTGAACGGCGGGCTTCCACCGTCAACCGGACGACGCTCGACGGCCGGCGGCGTCAGGTGTTCGTGTCCGAAGTAGAGTGCAACGTCGCTATCGAGGAAATCGCTCGCTGCGAGAATCGCAATCGTTTTTCCCGTACCGTTGAGCCGCGTGTACGATGGATACTGATACGCTTCCTTGAGGCCGTCGAACCAGTACGGTCCGTTCACGCCGTAGCGGTTCTCCGCAATCGGCGTCTTGGACACCAGCATTGACTGCGGTTGCATCGCCGGAAGCGGCGCAAACGCCGCGACTTGCGCATTCACCGCTTTGAGTGCAGCCGGCATCACCGGCGCTCGATCCGCTTGCATCAGTCGTACCGTTGCGGTGCCGCGCGAGAGCGATGCCGTGCGTTGGGCTAAATGCACGCCGAACGCTTTTTCAACCGTGGCTTGCGGCGCGTCAGCAACAACGCCTTGCGATGTAACCGTCGTGTGGAAACCTTGCGCGTTGAGCGCCGTGGCGACGCTGCGCAAATCGGCCCCGGCCGGCCCGTACGACGCGCGGAATTGTGCGGGCGTAAGCCAGTGGTGATAGAGCGGAGATTTCTTGTCGCTTTGCTGCGAGATCAGCTGATCGAGTTCGCTGCTGTTGCGAAGCGGAAGATGAACGTAGATGCGGACACCTTGAGGAGCCGCTTGTGGATAAGCGGCGTACATCGAGCTGTCTGTGGGTGAGTTGGTAGTCGTCGAAACTGATTGGGGCGAGAGGTTCGAGGTCGTTGGGATCGAGGTATTTCCACCGCCACCGCAAGCCGATAGCGCGAAAACCGCAACGGCGCCGGCCGTACCAAAACGGAGTCTCATAGAGCAATGCACCCCTTTTATAGCAGCATAGGCGGGAAAGATTGGGATAGCCGCGCGTTCGTCCTGCTTGGTGAACAGTGTATTTTATTGGAGTTTCGGCTCTGCCGATTGTGCGCATCCTTGCTTTTGAACAAGTCGCCTTTGAAACGAATGTGACTTTGATTTGCAAGTGATGCGCGCGCGACATCTCCTTGAATGTTTTTCGGACGGAAGAAGCAATTGCGCGCGACCACAATATTGCCGCTTGTGTTGACGATCAAGCCCTGGCCGCCAGAGCTAGGACTTCGTGCCCACAATAGTACCGATTGCCCTCGCGGATTATTTCGGATGATGTTTATGCTTTGGCCATGTGCTCATATCTGCCCATCCGTATTCTCTTTTCGACAATTGCTGCCGGCGCGATTTTGCTCGCGGGCTGTTCAGGACATGGCAGCGGCCTCGTTCCGCCGGCCGTAAACAAGGCCGGCTCTGCGCGGCTGAAGCCTGCCGGTGCAAGTGGTTCCTTCGAACAACTCGTGCTTCAGAGCAATCCGACACAGTACTTCGAACTTGAAGAAACCGGCTGCTGTATGGCATCGAACATTGGGTCCAGCGGCGTGAGCGGTACATACACGTCATCGAACGTTACGTACTCGCTCGCCGGACCGGCGCAAGGCGAAACATCCACCGCTATCGGTTTACCGGGGAATACGAGTTCAACTGCAACGAGCATGGGAGTTTCAATTCCCAATCCGTCAACGAGCGGTGCTTTCAGCGTCGAGGATTGGGTGTACCCCGTATTCACAACAACCAGCAAAAGCGTCAATCTGTACTACACCATTTGGGGGTACAACACGAGTCACCGGTTATTGATCAATAACCAATCAACGGCGCAAGGGCAGCTGCTCACCCAGTTCGGCGGAATCAATTTCAGATCGACCGGAAAACTTACCGCTAACGCTTGGAATCAAGTGGTCTTCGTCTACGACGGAGCTAAAGAGTACTTTTACATCAATGGCGCGCTTGACAGCTCCCAAGCGGTGCACGGCGTATCACTAGTGTCGGCGTATTGGCTCGGACAGTACGATACGGGCTTGTACTATAAGCTCGACGGGCGCGTCGGGCAGCACATGGTCTTCCCGGCGGCGCTCTCTGCTTCGGTGATTCAAAGTCACTACGCTGCGGCGACGTCGCCATCGCCGACGCCGACCTCGAGCCCAACGAAGAGTCCGCAGCTGGTTCAGCAGGTTAGCAATTCACAAGTTGCGCCGAGCACGATCGCCGTACAGTTCGGAAACACGCCCACGGCGGGCGATGCGCTTCTTGTCTTCTTTCACAACAACGGGAACAGTTCAGGAGGCGGTAACACGTACACGCCTCCGGTTGGATGGACGCAGATCGATGTTGACACGTCGGTTCCGTCTCAGACGTATCAAGCGTTCTATCACATTGCGGGAGCATCAGAACCGAACACGTACAGTTTTACGCCGGCATGCGCGTGCAACCAGCACGTGTGGAATGCGCTCGAGGTTTCCGGCGTTAATGCAACGTCGCCGATAGATCAGCACGGCTTCGGCTTTCCGAATCAAACGACTTCGTGGAACACGCCTACGGAGACGCCGTCGCAAACGAATGATCTCGCGGTCGTTGCGATGCTCCCGACAGCGTCCTCACAGACGTGGACGAATGCGGCAGGATGGACGGTCGACGCTCCGGCCGCCTCGACATGGTCCGGCGAAGTTTTGCAAGAGACACTCACCACGACGTCGCCCGTGTCCGAAGCATCGACGCTCTCGTCGTCATCCAGCGGCTATGCAGCCATTGTGTTGTTGGTACCGGGAGGTGCGAGCGGCCCGACGCCCTCGCCCACGCCCATCCCCACATCAACGCCGGGAACGGCGTATTCCGATTGGAGTACCTTCGGCGACAACGTCCAGCGAACGGGCTACAACCGGAACGAAACGATCCTCAATGCTACGAACGTTTCAAACGGTTTGAAGCTCGCCTGGACATCCGCCGATCTGGGCGGGGCCATCACGGCGCAGCCCATCCTCGCGACCAACGTTTCCATCAACGGAACGCCGACGAACGTGCTCTACGTCGGCGCCGAGAACGACGTCTTTTATGCGATCAATGCGGATACCGGCGCGGTGATTTGGCAGAATTCAACGCTCGGGACGCCGGTCAACGTCAGGTGCGGAGATCTGCCGGGCGGACAATTCGGTATCACCGGCACAGCGACGTACGACAAAAATGCGGGGATCGTATACGTTGCGGATGCGTCCGGTTACGTTCACGCGCTCTCGATGACCAGCGGCGTCGAGCAATGGAATACGAACGCGCTCTACGACCCGAACACCGGCGCAGTCGTCGGCGCTCCGAATCAGGACCACATCTACGGGGCGCTCACATTCAATCCGGTGAACGGCATGATCTACACGTACACGGCCGGCCTCTGCGACGCCCCGCCGTGGCACGGACGTATCGTTGCAATCAGCACCGCGACGCATAACGTCGCCGCCGCATTCTTCCCAGGAAGAACGGGCAACGGTCAAACGGGTACGGTGTACTGCGGAGGCGGCATCTGGGGAATGGGCGGCGCGTCAGTCGATCCGATCACAAACAACGTCCTCGTTGCAACGGGTAACGTCGAGTCCGCAACTACCGGAGGATGCATCACCGATTCCCAGGGAGAGACGTATCCCTACGGCGATGCCGTCGTGGAATTGGATCAAAACTTGAATCTCCTGAGTTTCCAAACAGCGACGATTAACGGCGCGAAGATCAGCGGCGATTCAGACTACGGCGCGACAGCAATGCTGTACCAAACGGGCTGCGCGTTCGAGCAGGCATCGGCGAAGAATAAAGACGGATACGTCTATACCTATGGCGAGAATTCCGGGCTGACATTCGAGCAGCAAGTGCAACTGGCACCGAAGACGAGCGCAGGACAGTTCGTCGGTGTGCCGGCCTTCGATCCTACGAGCGGTATCGTGTACATCGGAAATCCCGTGCAAGTCGGACACTTTGCGCACGGCCTCAATGCGTTCACGACGAGCGGCTGTTCGGGCCTCACGCTCTTGTGGAGTGACAGCATTGGAACAGCGAACGCAACCGGTCAAGACAATCAGGCACCGACGGTCGCAAACGGCGTGGTATTTTTCACCGACGGCATCGACAACCAACTGTGGGCGTTCAATGCTGCAAACGGAACCGTCTTGTGGCACAGTGGAACGGCGATTGGGTCTCCGTGTGGATCATACGGAACCGCCTGCGGCGTCTACGCAGCGCCCACCGTCGATCAACGCGTTTACGTGAGTTCTTTCAACCACAGAGTCTATGCATTCACTCTGTAGCCGGGTCGCTGCGTAGGTTCTTCGCGGGTCCATGACCAACAGTGACGCATTCGCCCGGTTCGGCAGCCCGCCGTTCCGGGCGACATTCGGAGAGGTGGCAGAGCGGTTGATTGCAGCGGTCTTGAAAACCGCCGAGCCTTCACGGGCTCCGTGAGTTCGAATCTCACCCTCTCCGATGTTCTTCCTAAGCCGACTCCGCACTCGGGCGCTTGACGTCCATAAGCATCATCGCTGCGACGGCCGGTATCACGCCGCAAAGCGAAAGCACCGCAAGCGTCTCCCACGCCGCTGGAATGCCCGCGCCTTGCATGATGGCTTGAAAGATCGCCGGCGTAACAATGCCGGTCCCCATGACCCATGTCAGGCCGAAACCTAGCGCGCTTCCCGCGTGCTCTTCGCCGCCGACTTCCGCCATCGCAACGACGGCAACACCGAACCAGCCTTCGGCGGAGATTCCGAGCAAAACAGCGATGCCGCCGAGCGCCGACATCGGGAGATTTCCGATGTCCGCCACAATCAGTGCGGCGAGCGCGCACAGCACACATGTAATCGCGAGCGGCATCATGCGCCGGCCGTGAAAGATTCGGTCGCTGGCCCAGCCCCAACCGAGACGTCCCGCTGCGGCAGCAAACTGCGTAATCACGAATACCAAACACGCGAAGCTCGGTGTCGTGTGCAAAACGTGGACGAGCGTCCACGGAAAGAATCCCATGAGCGCAACTTGCGCTGCGAACAGCACGATGCACGTCAGTGTAATGAGGATCAGACGCGGATCGCGCCCGATGAGCAGCATGTCTTTAAGGAGCACGCCGGCGCGCACCGGAGTTCCGTGCAGTTGCGATGGTTCACGATACATTGCTGCGGCACTCAGAGTGATGATCAACACAAGGGCGCCCACGGTCGCAAGCGCACCTCGGTAACCGTAGTAATCCGCTGCAATGGCAATGACGATCGCGCCAAGGACACCTCCGAGCGGCATTCCCATCTGGCGCACGCCCATGGCAAGTCCGCGCTCCTGCGGTTTAAAGAAGAAGAGAATCGCGTGGCTCCCGACAGGGTTGATTGCCGCAAATCCCATGCCGTAGATCACAAACCACACGGCGAGCCACGTGAAATTCGCAATTGCCGAGGAAGCGAGGAGCGCGCATCCCATGATGATGCCGCACGCAACGAGCACGCGTTTATCGCCGAACCGGTCGGTGGCAGCACCGCTGACCGCGTTCGTCAGCGTCGCGCCGAACAGCAAGGCGGTAATCAGAATGGAGATGTGAGCGGTCTCGGCCGGAAAGGCTTTCGAAACGTAAGGAAGCAGCGCGCCGACCGCAACGACGATCATCGACGCTGCGATCATCGATGCCGTGAAGAGTCCGAGGATCTCATAGCGCGACTCGGTGGGGTGCGCGGTCTGGCGTAGCATGCCCGATCCTCCCGCAGGATGCGCTCGATGGCGTGGCGTTCGGCGCGGTTTGGGATAGGACCGCCCAGTGTAGCGGCCTTTGCAATTGCGAAAGGGGCGCTTTCGAGCTATAAGCGTCGGTATGCAGGTGCTTTGGACGCTCGTTCGCGCGGTAGAGATTTCCGCCGGAATGGCATGGGAAGTTGCGTGGAGCTTGATCTTGGGTTTCACGCTTTCCGGACTAGTGCAAGCGGTCGTTTCAAAGGAGCACATGGAGCACGTGCTCGGCCGCAATGGTCCGCGCGAGACTGCGATCGCCACGCTCTACGGCGCGGCGAGTTCGAGTTGTTCCTACGCTGCGGCAGCACTGAGTAAAACGCTCTTCAAAAAAGGCGCGGCGCTGATTCCGTCGCTCGCTTTTCTGTTTTCGTCGACGAACCTCGTCATCGAACTCGGGCTGATTCTGTGGTTCCTGATGGGTTGGCAGTTTGCGGCCGGGGAGTGGGTCGGCGGTGTTGTGCTCGTCGTCATCATGTCGCTGCTCGTGCGTGTGACCTATCCGAAGAACTTAGTTGAAGAAGCACGCGCGCACGTCGATGAGACGTCCGGGCACGAACACGGCGACAACGTCGTCGAAGGCGCTACGCTTTGGGAACGTCTTCGCAATCCGCAAACGCCGGTGGTGGTCGCGCAAAATGCGGCGATGGACTGGTCGATGCTATGGAAGGATCTTCTGATCGGTTTTATCGTCGCCGGTCTGCTCTCCGCGTTCGTTCCGGAAAACTGGTGGAGTCATCTCTTCGTCGGCACCGTGGGCGGCGCGATCGTCGGCCCGCTCGTCGCGGTGATCACGTTCGTGTGCTCGATCGGCAACGTGCCGATGGCGGCAGTTCTTTGGGCAGGCGGCGCGGGATTCGGCGGCGTGCTTGCATTTCTGTATGGCGACTTGATCGTGCTGCCGTTACTCGACGTGTACCGGAAGTATTACGGGTGGCGCATGGCTGCGTACATCGCGGCAGTCTTTTACGTTACGATGGTAGTGTCGGCCGTACTCGTCGATCTTGCATTTAACGCGCTGCATCTCGTGCCCGCGCATCCGCTAAGCGGCTTCGCACCGGAGGCGGTTTTCCGCATCAACTATACGTTCTGGTTGAACCTGATCTTCGGCGCACTCGCGGTCTGGTTGTGGCAAGTCAATCGCAGCAATCCGATGGAACACGCGTGCCACGCGCATCATCACGAGCACGGTATGGAACACTAGGCCGAGAGCCGTTCTCTTCCGTGCGGCGATTGCAAGTATTGCAACGGCCCGATCGGCACGATGCGCGTCGGATTGATGTCGTCGTGCGTCATGTAATAGTGACGCTTGATGTGATCGAAATCGACGGTTTGCGCGACGCCCGGAATTTGATACAGGTCGCGTAAGTATCCGTAGAGATTCGGATAATCGAAAATGCGGCGAAGGTTGCACTTGAAGTGGCCGACGTACACCGGATCGAAGCGGATCAAGGTCACGAAGAGACGCCAGTCGGTTTCGACCGGATGCGGCCCAAAGAGGTACCGGCGCGTCGACAAGCGCTGCTCGAGTTCGTCAAGTGTCGCGAACACCCGGTACGCGGCTTCTTCGTAAGCGTCTTGCGCCGTCGCAAATCCCGCGCGGTACACGCCGTCGTTCACGGTTTCATAAATCACGGCGTTGAGCGCGTCGATTTCGGTGCGCAGATCGTAAGGATACAGGTCGGGAAGCGGATCGCCGATTGCATTGAATTCGGTTTCGAACATGCGCATGATGTCATCGTCCGAATTGCTGACGATGCGCTTCGTCTCCATATCCCAAAGCACGGGCACGGTGACGCGGTCGTGGTAACGCGGGTCGCTGGCGAGATACAACTCGCTCAAAAAATGCGTGCCGTAACGCCATCCGCGCTCGTCACGAATCGGATCGACGATTGTCATCGGAATGGCGGATTCCAGCCGCTTGAGTTTGCGGACGATGATCGTGCGGTGCGCCCATGGGCAAGCTAGGGACACGTAGAGGTGGTAACGCCCAGCGACCGCCGGGAACCCGGACCTGCCGTCGGCGCTCACCCAGCTACGAAAATGGTCACCTTGCCGGATGAACCGGCCGTCTTCCGACTGTTCGTCGGGGAACTGCGCTTTGATGGGTGTCTCCATATCCTCTTCAATTGACTCCGCTTAAGGGGAAGTTGCTTTTCCGGCAACAAAAAAGCGATTAGCCGAAACTCTTTTTCATGGAGGCTCGCTTGCTCAAGGGCTTTGTTCTCGGCATCGTCGTGGTGATCGTCGCCGGCCTCGTGGTGGTCTACGTCGGCGTGACCCAGGGGTTGCTTATCCCTGCGAACGCGGACGCCCGTCCGGGCAAGCTCGAAACATGGGCGGCGCACGCGTCGCTGCGCGCAACGATGCGCCGCGAAGCTTCGACCAGCCCGAACCCGCTCCCGACGAGCATTCCAAACTTACTGAACGGCATCAAGCTCTACGGCGAGAACTGCTCGATGTGCCACGGCGTTGCCGACGGCAGTCCGAGCACGATCGCCGCCGGGCTCTACCAGCACGCGCCGCAGCTCGCGAAAGACGGTGTGGAAGACGACCCTGACGGCGTCACCTATTGGAAGATTTACCACGGCATTCGGATGACCGGCATGCCTTCATTCGGTAAATCGCTCTCCGATAATCAAGTGTGGGAGCTGTCTCTGTTTTTGAAGCACATGGACAAACTGCCGCCGCAGGCGGAGCGCGCTTGGAAAACTTTGAAAAACCCGGCACCGGCTGCCCCGGCGACCGAGCGTGCAAAGAAAGGCGGGCAGTAAGTTGCTGATGGATACCAGAACCGAAACGACTATGTCAAACGTGGAACGACTCGATCTGCGTGGACTACCGGTGTGGGAACGTCCGTCGCGTGTGCTCGAGGTATTCGACCGCTTGCCGGCAGGGCAAACGGTGACGTTTATCACCGAAAACGAGCCGCGCGGTTTGGGTACGCGAATCGAACAGTCGAGAAAACACGAACTGATTCTCGACCCGCGTCGTGTCGGCGATCGCGAGTGGCACGTCGCGATGACGCGCACCGCAGTAGAAATCGATGCGCCTTCGCCGATGGGCATTCTGAAACGCTCGCGCGTATTCTCGCATCTCGATGACGTATCGCGCAGCAAACTTGCTTCGGTTGCAACGCTTCACACGGCGCGGCGCGGGCAATCGGTCGTCATGGAAAACAGCGACTGGCCGTTCATCGGCGTCGCGTTTGAAGGCGTCTTCGCATTCGCGAGCCGCAACGGCAGCGTCCGTCAGCGCATCTTCCACGAAATCTTTCCATACGAAGTGTTCGGCGAACTCGAGCTCTTCGACGGTGCGCCGACGGCCGGACGGATTATCGTGCTTTCGAAAGGCGCGCGCTACCTGCGCGTGCCGAACGACGCGGTCATGCAGATTGCGGAACACTCACCGAGGCTCTACGCCGCTCTCGGACGGGTCGCGGCTCAGCGCACTCGCGACCTCGCCGAATTGCTCGTCAGTCAAAACGCGATGCCGATTATCGCGCGTATCGCGCAGGTGCTGCTTCCCTATGCCATGCCGGAGAAGGGTTTGAGCGCTGCAATGCCGCCGCTTCCGAACATGACGCAAGCGCAGATCGCAGCTTCAGCGGGAACCGTGAAGGAAGTTGCGGCGCGGGCAATCGCCGAGCTGGAAACGAAGAACCTGCTCAAGCGCGAACGCGGCCACGTGCGCTATCTCGATCGCCAAGGCTTGATCGATTTGATCCGGGAATCGTGATCGCGAACTTTTTGCGGCATGGAGCCAACGCCGTGCTCGTCGCCGCGATCGCGGCCGGCGTGCTTGCGTTCGCGATCGGCCCTCTGCATTTCTCATGGATCGGCGCACTCATCGGTGCGCTGATCTTCTTTAGCTCAGAATACTCGACGCACCGGTTTCTCTTTCACGCGAAGCCGTCGAGCATTGAGTGGCTCCTGAAACTCCAGCATCGGCTTCATTACGACCATCACATCGATCCCCCGAAACTCGAACTGTTGTTTCTCCCGCTGTGGTTCGTCGTGCCGGTCGCCGTGCTGTATTTCGGCATCTATCTCGCCGTAACGCGAAGCGCGCCGCTGGCGGCGTCGCTCGTCTTCGGCACGGTCTGCGCTCTGCTGTTCTACGAATGGGTGCATTATGTCGCGCACATCCCGTTCGCGCCGCTGACGCCGTTCGGAAAGTACATGAAGAAGTACCATCTCTGGCACCACTTCAAAAACGAACACTTCTGGTTCGGCGTCACGAACCCAACGATGGACTACGCCGGCATCACCTACCGCAACGTCGAAGCCGTCCCGCGCAGCACCACCGTCCGCGAAATCTGGAAAGAAGCGTAGCCGCGTCACTGATAGTCCCGACCAAAAGGTTTCCACGGCATCGAGCATCGCTTTGCCGGCGGCGATAAAACGCGGTGCTGAAAAATTCGGTTTTGCGAAGGCGGACGCGAGTTCGTCGTCGGTGTGGGCGGCGTGTTGTTCTTCGAGCATGTCGTGCCACGTCCAGAATCCGAGCGGAAGATCGGGTCTGCGTTCGGCTTTGATGATGCGAAGTCCGAGAATCAACTGTTTCCAGAATCCGGCTGCGGCCCAATGCTCGATTGCATATGAAGCGCCTGCGGCGCTCGATTCATCGTGCGAGCCGTACCATTTCATGAGCGCATCGCAGAACGCAAGCGTTTCCGCTGAGCCGTGTTCGCGTTTGCCGATCTCGCTCCACGTGAGTCCGATCGACTCGGCGAATTG
>JAFANA010000085.1 GCA_019232905.1 Vulcanimicrobiota bacterium | reverse complement strand
CGCGCTCCTGCGCATCCTGCGCCCGCGCGGCTTTCACACGCCCCGCGACAAGCCCCAAGCCTACGACCAATCCAAAACCAACAAGACCTCAAGACCTGTGAAATCGCAAGTCCATACTTCGTTCACATGAAGTTGCGTGACGAATTCGTGTGAATTTCCTGATGTGGCACTAGCATGAGACGGCTACGAAATTCGGAGTTCGTCATGGTTTCGAAACGAAATTTGTTGTTTGCCACGCTGTTGATTGGTCTAGCTGCGTGCTCTTCTCATGGACAGAACGGCGGTGTGGTTCCCCAAACGACGGAACGGTCACACGTCGCTGCGGTAAATCCAGCAACGTCTTGTGCGGTCGTACCGAGTACCGTTGGCAATTTTGCGGGTCTCTTCGGGGGTGCGTCGGTGAGCGATGCCTGGGTGATTACGGAATTGAGCGTCAATCCGGCAACGCAGCAGTTCGAACACTTTACCAGCGCCGGCTGGCACACAGTGCCGCCTCCTGTGACTCCGTCATTCCAAAATATCCAACTAAGGGAACTTGCGGCGATTGCTCCCGACGACGTTTGGGCGGCGGGCGTCGGGATAAATCAGCCCAACGGCAACACCGCTTTGTTCTTTCATTGGGATGGCGTCGCTTGGAGCTCGGTTCCAAGCGATCCGTCGCTCTCGCATAATTTTGAGATCGAGACGATTGCCGGCGACGCACCGAATGACGTCTGGGCAATCGCCAGTTCCGCGCCAGGAAATGTACCGACCGTCGAGCTCGAACGCTGGAACGGCACGCAGTGGTCGTTTGTCACGACAATTCATGGGCAGAACGGGTTCGTCGGAACGCAGAGCCGCCTACAAGTATTTGGTCCAAATGACGTGTGGATGATGCTCGGGACGCCGACGCCCGTAAACTTTGGGGTCGCTGCCGTAATCGCGCACTGGAACGGAACCGGAGTCACGAAGATGCGCCTTCCGCCGCTAAACGGTACTGCGCCCGGGCCCGGGCTTTTTGAAGGAACGGCGAGCAATGATTTGTGGTTTGCCGGAGGGGCTGGCCAAAGTCCTTACATTGCTCGCCACACGACTTCGTGGAGTTTGTACAACACGTCATTCGTCGCGGCGTACTTTTTCCACGACATCATCGATTTCAGGCCGGGCTATGCTCTGATAACGGCAACGAACCAAACGCGCAACCCCGCCCTGCTGGTGTATAACGGATATGTTCGCTGGCGGCCAACATCTAGCCCATGGCCTTCCAACACGACGGAGACAAACGGGGCGTCCGTGGTCAAAGGCACCACGTCATTCTGGTCCGCTTACACGACGATAACGCCGCTCAACACTCCTAACGTTGCTTTAGTGCAGTGTCCTTCCTCACCGCCCGCGCCACTGTGATCTAGACTGCGAACTGCGCCGCATGAAGTCTTGCGTAGTGACCCTTGCGTGACATGAGTTCCTCGTGCGTGCCGAATTCGAGGACGCGTCCGCTTTCGATATAGAGAATCTTGTGCGCGCGGCGGATCGTTGAGAGGCGGTGCGCGATGATGAAGGTCGTGCGTCCGGGCAAGAGACGGTCCAGAGCCTGTTCGATCAGCGCTTCAGAGTGCGAGTCGAGCGCGCTCGTTGCTTCGTCGAGAATCAGGATGCGCGGATCGCGTACGATCGCGCGCGCGATCGCAATGCGTTGGCGTTGTCCGCCGGAGAGACGCACGCCGCGCTCGCCGACTTCGGTGGCGTAGCCTTCGGGAAGCTGGCTCACGAATTCATCGGCGTTCGCTTCGATTGCGGCCTTGCGCACGTCTTCCGGCGTGGCTTCGAGACGGCCGTAACGAATGTTTTCGGCGATCGATGCGCGGAAGAGTTGTGGATCTTGCGGAACGATTGCGATTTGCGAACGGAGATCGGCAAGGCGCACGCCCGTGACGTCAATGCCGTCGATGCAAACGCGGCCTTCTTGCGCGACGTAGAAACGCGGAATCATGTTTACGAACGTCGTCTTACCCGCGCCCGACGGGCCGACGAGCGCGACGATTTCACCGGCTTCGATCGTTGCGTCGACGTGCGAGAGCGCCGGCGCTTCATCACGGCTATACCAGAACGTCACATCCTGGAATGTGACGCGGCCACGCACGATCGGCAGCGGCTGCGGCGAAGCCGTCCGTTCTTCTTCCATTGGAAGATCGAGCAACTCGTAGGCGCGGCCGGTGGCCACCATCGCTTTGCTGATGTCGCCGACAAATGCCGCCATACGATTCATGGGATTGATCAAGTTCACGACGAGCAGCCAGTAGTTGAAGAGCGAACCGCTGGTCAACCGTCCGGCTAAGACTTCACGCGCGGAGAACCAGATGATCGCAACGACGGCAAGCGAGATAATTGCCGAAATCACGGCCGGCTGCATGTAGACGAACTGGTTCAACTTCATGAACGCGCCGAAGTAATCTTCATTGCGGTTTCCGAAGCGCTTCGCTTCATACTGCTCGCGTCCGAAGGCTTTGACGATACGCTGCGCCTGCAAGATTTCCGTCAGGGCCGAGTAGAGATCCGCAATGCGCGCCTGCGAACGCGACATGCTGCTCGAGATCTGCTTTTGAAAGAAGGACACCGCGAGCGAAATCATCGGCGCCAGCACGAGCAGTACCAGCGTCAACAGCCAGTCGAGGTAGATCATCACGACGAACGACGAAACGAAGGTCGCGATTGCGGTGATTAACTGCGGCAGCGACACGCTGACCGCGTCGCTCATGACTTGCAAGTCCGACGAAAAGCGCGAAATCAATTCGCCGGGGCGCCAACGGTCGAAGACTTGAATCGGCGCGCGCAAGAGCCGTTCGTAGAGTTGCTGACGCAAATTTGCGAGGAACCGCTGCCCGCACCACGTGGTGATGTAGTTGGTTCCGTATGTTGCGAAGTTTGCCGCAACGAGCGCAACGTACGTCGCGCCGAGCGCCATGTAGAGCACGCCGAGTTGCGGTTCGCCCGTATGCTTGCTTGCCGGTTCGATGACGGCGCTGATAATACGGTTGAGCGCCCACGGCGGTACGACCATGAGCAGGCCGGTCATCACGCCGAGTATGATGGCTACGAATAAACGAGGGTAGTAGGGCCGGGCTTGTGCCGCTAGCCGGCGCAGGGTGTCTCCGCGGGTCATTCGTGCGCGGACTCCTCGGCGCGGCCGGGTGAAACCTCCCCGCACGTTTCCGGTACGTGATTATGGATCACAGAGGAAGGCTAACATGCAGGACTGCTACTTTCATTCGAACGTGCCCGCCGTCGCGCCGTGCGCCGATTGCGGCAAAGCGATTTGTGCGACGTGCCGCGACGACCGCGGCAGTTGCCCGAGCTGCCGGCTCGCGCAGAAGATCGATGCGACCGTTGGAACGCGTCAGACGTTAGGCGGTCAAGTGCCGCCGCGCGCGAGCGCGCCTCCGCCTCCGCCTCCGCCGCCGCAAGCTGCACCGCGAGCGACCGTTACCGTCTCCGAACCCGAGGACCCGATCGAGTCGCGCGCGCTCGTTGCGCTTGGATATCCGTTGTGGCCTCTCGCGCTGCTCGGGCTCTTCGATCGCAAACAGTCGCGGTATCTCAAGAAGCAGGCGCTTCAAGCGCTCGGTTTTAACGTCGGCTTCGCCGCGTTTTGGGGACTGCTCGAGCTCGCGAGCAACGTGCCGTTCCTCGGATGGTCGGCCGCAATCATCCTGCCGTTCTTACTCCCGGTCTTCCTCGTTGCAAGCGTGTTCTTCGGCATCAAAGTCTGGCACGGCGACGACGTTCACGTTCCGGTCATCAGCGATTGGATCGAAGAGCGGCTTCCCGCGGTGTAACCTACTGCGCTTCGACGTACGCGCGATAGCGCGCAAGAAATTCTCGTGCCGACGTTTCGTGATCGACGACGGGACGTGGATACGAGTCGCGCGAGAAGAGCGGGAGCGTCAGTTGTTCGTCGATCGATTCGCTCGATGCACGTAAAGCGCCGGCAGGCACGTGTGCGAGTTCTTTCACCCAACGTTTGACGTAGGCGCCGGTTGGATCGTACCGGCGCCGTTGTTTTTCCGGATTGTAGATACGTGGAAACTGCACGAGGTCGGCGCCGACGCCGGCGATCCATTGCCAGTTGCCGGATGCGATCGCAGGATCGTCTTCGACGAGGAAGCGATCCCACTCATCGCGTCCGACGCGCCAATCAACGCCGAGATCGAAGCAAAGAAACGAGGCAACCACGGGACGCACGTGCGGATGCATCCACCCCGTTTCACGCAGTTGACGAATGCCCGCATCCACGAGAGGATATCCGGTGTTGCCGGCGCGCCACGCATCGAGTGCCCGGTGCGAGCGCGCAAAGCTGAAACGGCCCATTCGCTCTTGCAATGGTTTCTCGTCGACTTCCGGATGAAAGTAGCCGAGTTGCAAGAAGAAATCGCGCATCGCGATCGAGCGCAAGAACAAGCGTAACGACGCGCGCTCTTCCGTTAGGAGAAATGGATCGTCCATACGCGCGCGCGTTGCGCGCACGACCGTTCGCGGGGAGATCGTTCCGAACGAGAGATGCCCGGAAAGATGCGACGTCCGATCGTCGCTCGGAACGTTTACGGCGACGGAGTATTGCATCGCCGATTCCGCGAGGAAACGATCGAGCGTTTCGCGCGCGGCGGTGCCGCCGCTTTCACCCATCCGTTCCGGCGCCCCGAAATCGTGCGGTTGGGGAAGCGGCTCACTCTGCAAATCCGTCGACGCGAAGCGAAGCAAGAGCGGCGCCTCATACGACGCTACTTCGCAGGTACGCCAAACGTCGAAATACGGCGAAAAGGCGCGATACCCGGACCCGCCGCCGGCGCGCACCGCGGCGGTTTCTTCCGGTGGAATGACGGGCGCATCGTGAACGATCGTTGCGCGCAATCCCGCTTCTTCCAGATCCGATTGCAAGCGCTCGTTGCTGTGCGCGCCCTCTCCGTCGTACGCGGCCGACCATGCCACGCCGGTCGCACCGCAGGCGCGCGCGATGTTTTTCAATACGCTCGAAGGCGTGCCGCGACGCACCAGCAACCGCGCGCCCCGCTCGCGCAACGCCCCATCGAGCGACGCTACCGCGCCGCAGAAAAACGCGGCGCGCCGAGGCGACCGGCTCAATCGCGCTTCGAGCAGCCGGTCGATCACGAGAACCGGCACGACTTCGCCGATTGCGGCTGCCTGCGCGAGACCCGCGTGATCTTCCAACCGGAGATCGCGCGTAAAACGGTAGAGCACGCGCGCGCTCACAACGTCTCCACGTAAGCGGTGAGGTCGTCGACGTCTTGCGCGCTTAACTGCGCCGGGTAAAGTTTTGGCATGGGCGGTTCGGGATCAGCGATGATCGCCCGGACCGCTTGCGGCGATTTGCGCTTTCGTTCATCGCGCAGCGCCGGGCCGATGCGCCCCCCGGCACCGTGAATTCCGTGACACGACGCGCAATTCGTCGCGAAGAGTGCCGCACCGCGTGAAGCGCTTGCCGTCGTCGGCGTGGCATTCGCGGTCGCACGCCCGCCTTGACCGCGCGAGCACGCCGTCGCAAAAACTAAGATGCACAGCGCAGCGGTGAATGTAAGGCGTGTGTTCGGCATGCTGAAGCGCCGATTCGGTTTAAAGGGCTCCTTCTCCCTATTTGGGGAATTGACGCCTTCGTGGCCCGAAAAATCTTCCTGCGCTTTGCACAGGCTAGCGATATCGAACGTCTCCAACGTGACGGTGTTCTCACCGGCACTCCTTCCGCGCGCGAAACCTGGAGCCAGCGCATGACCCTCTGCCTTGCCGAACAGAAGGTCGGACGTCGCGCCATTCTCATCGCCGAGGATCAAACCGGGCTGCTCGGCATGGTGCAGCTCGTCTTCAAGCTGCCTGCCGGATACGATGACCCCGAAGCTGCAAACGGCATGGACGTTGCGATGATGGAAAGCCTGCGCGTGCGCCCGAACGTGCCGGTCGAGGTCGGCACCGAACTCGTCGGAGAAGTTCAGCGTTTAGCGATGAAACGCAAGGTAAAGACGCTGACGTTCCTTATCTCCATGCACAACACGCGCGGAATCAATCAAGCAAAAAGCTGGGGATTCGAAGAATTCCGCATCATGCCGGAAGCCGACAAAATGCTCGCCTTCTTCCGCAAATCCGTCGACTAAGAAAACTCTTTCGCGGCTTGAGCCGCCCGCCTCAAAATGGCTGTTGATCGATAGTTTGCGGCTGTAGCGCGCGGAACGTGAACGCGTCGCGATAGATGCCTGTGGTTGCGCGGCCGTTGACGGTGCGCGGTGAGTAGTGCGCTTTCATTGCGGCTTTGCAGACGGCGTCATCGAGCGACAGGTATCCTGACGATTTCGTGATCGTGCACTTCACCGGGTTGCCGCGCTCGTCGACGCTGACTTCGAACGCGGTCGTGCCTTCGGCGCCTTGCGCGTAGGCAATCGATGCCGGACGCGGATTGATCGCTGTGTCTCCGCCGATCGGCGCGGGATCGCGCACGATGTAGCTCGGCGCAACCGCAATCGATTCCGCGTGACCTGCGAGCACCGGCGCGGTATCGGCACGCGCGACGTTCACGGCCGAATCGTCGGCTCGCGGCATCGCTTCATTCCGGCGCCACACCGGTACGTTTGACGAAGCGCGCTTCGGCCGTGCCGGAACGGTAATCGCCGGCCCTTCGGCGGCAACCGTCGTTTCGGTCGTGCTCACCGGCGGTTTCGTTTCGGCGCGATCCGTTTGCTTGAGCGTAATCACGTTGTGGACGACGACGATTTTTGGTTGAGGTTGTTGCACCGGCGCGGCGGGCTTGGCTTTGGCCACGATGTGATCGGGTGCACGATGCTCGAGCGTTACGTGGAACGGCGACACGCGTGCCGGCTGTGCTTGTCGCGCCGCGACCATGACCGGAGCGGACACGTTCGCAGCGAACAACGTATGGATACCGAGCGATGCGACGACGGCGAGCGCTGCCGTCGAAACTCCGACAGTCCAAGCGCGGCGCACGGTGCGCATACGACGTTCGCCCGCGCGCAGCGGGACAGGCTCCCAGACTTCGCTGTGTGCGGCATCCTTGACGGTCGCCATCACGCGTTCGATTTCCCGTTCGCCGCCGAGAGCCCGCAAGCACGACGCACATGCCGAGATATGGCGCCGGTAGTCGTCGCGTTCCGTTTCGCTCGCTTCGCCGAGGGCAATCGCACCGGCGAGAATCTCTGCGCGAGCGCAGTCCTTGTTCATTCCTTCTCCGTCATGACCGCGCGCAGCGTCTTCATCGCGCGACACACGCGTTGACGAACTGCATCCGATGAGGTTCCGAGCATCGTAGCCGCCTCTTGCGATGAATACCCGGCGTAGCTCGTCAATAACACGGCGGCGGACTGATCGGAAGGCAATCGCGAAAGCGCCGCCTGCAGATCGACCGTTGCCGCACTCTGCTCGTCGATACGCCACGAACGCACATCGTGATCGCGGTCGAGCGGCAGCATCCGAATGATCTTCTTCCGCCGCAAATACGAGATCGCGCTATTCGTCGCGGTTTTATATAACCAGCCGGCGGTGAGCGGTCGTTCCGGGTCCGCTTGCAGCGTGCGATACGCCGCAAAAAATACGTCCTGCGTCAGGTCGAGCGCGACTTCGCTATCGCCGACCATCCGCCGGAGATAGCGCGCGAGCTTGGTCTGATACTCGTGGACGAGCGTCTCGACACGTAGCTGAGCACTCGCCGTTGAGCTGGTTGCGAGGTAGACCTCCTCCATTGATTCGTCCCCCCTTTTCGACCCCAACGCCGAAGCGTTGAAATTCGTGACAGGACCGGGCGAGACCCCGGGTGGCTCAAGCAGCGAGCGCTTGAGGCACCGAGGACACGGTCCGCGGGAGAACCCCCGCCAGGCGGCCGTACAGGGAGATCGTCTCCCGGCGGTGGCCGGTGATCCGCTCGACTTCGCGGAGGGTCTTGCCCTCTTCCAACAGCCGGACAATGCGTTCTTGCTGCTGCGGCGTCAACGTATTCATGCTCGATACTCCTTCGCCGCCTCAAACAACCCTGCGCTGCCGTGGCCGCTTTTGATTGTCAACGCCTTACGCGCCGCTCGTCCTCGATGTTATAAGCAGACTATGGGACATCTCGTACCAACCGTTCTCGAAAACACCGGCAATTACGAGCGCGCATTTGACATCTACTCGCGATTGCTCAAAGATCGCATCGTCTTCGTGGGCGGGCAAATCGACGACGCGCTCGCGAACCTCGTGATGGCGCAGTTGCTTTTTCTCGAAAAAGAAGATCCCGACCGAGACATCGACATCTATATCAATAGCCCGGGCGGAAGCGTAACGGCGGCTCTTGCCGTATATGACACGATGCAGTGCGTGAAGCCCAACGTCGCAACGATTTGCGCTGGGTTTGCCGCGTCAGCGGCGACGATCGTACTCGTCGGCGGAGCGAAAGGAAAGCGGATGGCCCTGCCGCGCAGCAAAGTGCTCATTCACCAGCCGTGGATCGGGCAAATCAGCGGCCAGGCCACCGATATCGAGATTCATGCCCGCGACTTGATCGCAACGCGAGAACTACTCGCGAGTATCTACGCCGAGCGCACGGCACAGCCGCGCGATAAGATTCTTGCGGATTTGGAGCGCGATTACCACATGTCGGCGCAAGAGGCGCTCGAGTACGGCCTGATCGATGAAATCCTGACGCGCTAAATTCCAACCCCGGCGCAACCGGGTTTGAGGCGGGAGCGTCGTACCAATCAAGATGAGCGCCGCCGAAGACACGCGGGGCCGAGGGCTCCGCGATCTCCGCATTTCGGTCACCGACCGGTGTAATTTCCGGTGCGTCTACTGCATGCCGAAGGACGTGTTCGGCCCCGGCTATCAGTTCTTGCCACACGCCGAACTGCTCACGTTCGAAGAGATCGTTCGCCTTGCGAAGATCTTCCACGGCGAAGGCGTGAAAAAGATTCGCTTGACGGGCGGCGAGCCGTTGTTGCGCAAGGGAATCGAAACGCTCGTCGAGATGCTCGCAACGGAGCTACCGGACGTCGACCTCACCCTGACGACAAACGGCTCCGCGCTCAAAGCAAAAGCCGAGTCGCTCAAAGCCGCCGGCCTCACGCGTATCACGGTAAGCCTCGATTCGCTCGACGACGCAACGTTCAAAGCGATGAACAACGTCGGCTTTCCCGTTGAGAGCGTCATCGAGGCGATCGACGCCGCCGCGAGCGCCGGGCTCGCGCCGGTGAAAATCAATATGGTCGTAAAACGCGGCGTCAATGATGCGCATATCGTCGATATGGCGCGTCATTTCAAAGGTTCGGGAAATATCGTCCGGTTCATTGAGTTCATGGACGTCGGAACGACCAACGGATGGAAAATGGACAACGTCATTCCTAGCGCCGAAGTGGTGCGAAGAATCAATGAGGTGTTTCCGTGCGAACCTGCCGATCCGAACTACGCAGGCGAGGTCGCCCAGCGCTGGCGGTACGCCGACGGTTCCGGTGAGTTCGGTGTGATCTCGAGTGTGACCGAGGCCTTTTGCGGGTCGTGCACACGTGCTCGCCTCTCGAGCGACGGCATGCTGTACACGTGTCTCTTCGCGAGCAGAGGCCACGATTTCAAATCACTGCTTCGCAACGGCAAGAGCGACGACGAAATCCGGAGCGCGCTCGCAGCGATTTGGCACGACCGCGACGATCGCTACTCCGAGATCCGTACCAGCGAAACGCCAAAGACCGGCAAAGTGGAGATGAGTTTTATCGGCGGGTGAACCGCAGCGTCAATTGCTCTGCTGCGCGAAGATCGTGTCCGGAATATCGGGATTGATCTTATAGTCGGAGAGTGTCGACGTGATCGTGCCCTTATACTGCGGCTCGTCGACGACGCCCGCCTGCCCCGTGATCAGCGTATATCCCTTGATGTTGCCGTACGTGTTCGTCATCTGCGCAGTTCCGCCGTTCGCATAGGTCCACTTCATTGCGGTAACGACGGCGCGCTTATCGTCCGCGGTAGCGTCGACTTCCTGGACGTTGCCCGCCTTGCGCGGCACGAGTTTGAAGTGCGTCGTCGTGCCGTCGTCCGAAACTTTGCTCACCGTGAAGACATCGTTCCATTGCGCGGGCGGGACAATGTGCGGATAGAGCTGGTTGAACTGCTGCGCAATCCCCGGCAGACCGCTCGTCACCGAGAGCTTGTCCCGGTCGGGATCCTTGTGGTAATAGGTCCCGTTCAAGTCGGTCGTGAGGTACGGAAACGTCGTCATAACGACATGGGCTTTCATCGTTGCCGTATAGGAATGAAGGTTTGCATTCACCGCGCTCATACGCGAGAGTAAATCGTCTTGCGCAGCCGTTGCCGCGGGAAGGGAAGCAGCCAAGATTGCGAGGGCGCAAAATACGGATTTCATGTAGTGCCTAACGGACGGGCACAGTGAAGGGTTCCAACGACGCCGCGATTTCCGAGCGCACGCTTGGATCTCGTTCGGCTTCATAGCGCAGCTTCAAGTACGCGATCGCTTTCGGCGAACCGATGCGTCCGAGCGCCCATGCCGCCGATTCCCGCACCATTGGATGCGGATCATCGGCGAGCGCTTCCGAGAGCGGACCGACGGCGCTGCGATCGAGGGAATTTCCAAGTGCAATCGCGGCGTTGCGCCGCAGCACCGCCGCGCCGCGCCAACCCATCGCGGTGCGCGCGTAGCGGCGTTTGAATTCGCCGCTGCGCAAGCGCAACAACCGGTCGAGTTGAGGTGCTGACGTCGTTGCATCGAATGGCCGGAAGCGTTCGTCGCCATGCTCTTGCGCGCGCATCGTCGGCGGACAGACGTCCTGGCAAATATCGCAACCCCACACCCAATCCCCGATCAAAGGACGCATCTTGCGAGGAATCGCATCCGTACGTTGCGTCAAATCGGCAATGCAGCGATTTGCGTCGATGGTGTAGTCGCCGCGTAACGCGCCGGTCGGACAGGCGTCGATGCATCGCCTGCACGCTCCGCACGTTTTGCGTAATGCAGCATCCGGCGGCAGGTCGAGCGTGGTGATCAACTCGCCGAGAAACACGAAGGAGCCTGCGCGCGGCGAAATGAGGTTCGTATGCTTCCCGACCCATCCGAGACCGGCGCGCGCGGCGTAAGCACGCTCCGCAATCGGTTTCGTGTCGCACGCGATTGACGTCACCGGCGCGCCGGCGAGCTCGTCGATGAGCGCCGCAAGCTCGCGAAGCATCGTGCGCATCCGATGATGATAATCCTCAGACCACGCATAGTTCGATACGCGTCCCTGCAGCGGCGCCCGCCGTCCAGGCGGGGTCGCATACGGCACCGCGATGCAGATGATGCTCCGAGCACCGGCCAGCACCGTTTCCGGATCGCTCGCGGCGCGCGCATACGCGTCATCATACGGCCACGTGCGGAGATCGCCGCGTTCGAACGATGAGCGCAATCGCGAGCGCAACTCCTCATCGACCGCCGCTCCCGTTACGCGAACATCCACGGCACCGCGAACGCGTGCTTCCGTGACGATCCGCGCTTTGAGCGCGTCGGCGTCAAAGCGTGGCGAGTGGTCGCTCGCGTCCGAGTGGGAACGCTGCATCGATCTCCTCAATGTCGCGCGCATCGAGCACCAGGTCTCCGGCGCGCGCGTTTTGCTCGACGTGTTCGACGCTCGAAGCTTTCGGAATCGTGAACACATTGCGATGGCGGGTAAGAAAGGCAAGGATGACTTCACGAGGCGTCGAGTTATGTTTTGCGGCGACGCGCCCGAGAACGCCGTCGGACTTTGCAGCCTCGCGCGGAAATTGTCCACGACCAAAGGGCGTGTATGCGACGACCGCAATATCGTTTTCTTCTGCCGTGCGAATCAGCCGGTGTTCAGGACCGCGTTCCTTCAGATGGTACAAGATCTGATTTGCAGTAAGCGGGACGTTTGCGAGATGCCGCTTTGCATCGAGCATCTCTCCGGCATCGAAATTACTAATGCCGGCAAAGCGCGTCTTTCCCTCGCGAACGAGTTCCGCGAGCGCGCGCATCGTTTCTTCCAACGGCACGTGGCTCGGCCAATGCAAGTAGTAAAGATCGAGATATTCGAGCTTCAATCGCTTCAACGAACGTTCGCATGCGGCAATCGTCGCGCTATAGCTGGCATTTCCCGGCAGCACTTTGCTCGCGATAAAGAACGAATCGCGCGGAACATCCGCGAGCGTTTCACCGAGAATCCGTTCGACCGCACCGCTGCCGTACATCTCCGCCGTGTCGATGTGGGTCATCCCGAGTTCGAGGCCGCGCCGAATCGCGCGCTTCGCCTCGTTTACCGCTGCGCCGCTTTCGGGTAGGTCCCAGGTTCCTTGTCCGATCACCGGCAACTCAATACCGGTCGCGCCGAACGCTTTTGTCCGCATTGCTCTGCCCGTTTAGTAGAACGTAAAATCCTCGCGAGCCGCCGCATACGCGAGCAAGCCGCCCCGCAGGTGTCGTACCCGTGTAAAACCCGCATCACGCAAACGGCGCGCCGCCCAGAGCGACTTCGCCCCGACGCGGCACGCAACGACATACCGCAGCGCGCTGTCAAGTTCGTGCAAACGCGATTCCAACTCGGAAGCCGGAACGTGCACGGCGCCTTCAACGGCGGCAACGATCACTTCGTGCGGTTCGCGCACGTCGAGCAACACCGCACCTTCGAGCGCTTCATCGAGCGCCGACGGCTCGATCTCGTCTTGGTCGCGCTCCTCTCCTTCCTCAGTCAACAGCGCCTCGTGAATCACCGGGTGCTCACCACATGCGGCACAGTGGGGGTCGCGTTCGAAGCGCACGTCGCGCGTGCGCGCGCCGAGACTTTCGATCAGCAACAAGCGTCCGACAAGTGATTCGCCGATACCCAAGATCATCTTGATGGCTTCGTTCGCTTGCCAAGCGCCGACAAGTCCGGCAAGCACGCCCAACACACCGCCCTCCGCGCACGTCGGAACGGTTCCGGCGGGCGGCGCGTCGGGATACAGACAGCGATAACACGGACCCCCGGCTGCGCCGAACACACTCACCTGTCCGTCGAACCGGAAAATCGACGCGTACACGTCCGGTTTTCCCTCGAGCACGCACGCATCGTTGATCAAATAGCGGGTCGGAAAACGGTCGGTGCAATCGACGACGATGTCGTACAAGCGCACGAGCTCGCGCGCGTTTTCCGGCGCGAACCGTGCCGCGATCGTATCGACCGCGACGAGCGGATTGAGGGCGCGAACGTACTCGGCCGCGGCTTCGGCTTTCTTGCGTCCGATATCGCTCGTGGCAAAAATCGTTTGCCGCTGGAGATTTGTTTCGTCGACCGTATCGTCGTCCATGACGCCGAGACGTCCGACACCGGCTGCCGCAAGATATTGCAGTACCGGCGAGCCCAAACCGCCGGCCCCGATGACGAGCACGCGCGACGCCGCGAGCCGTTCTTGTCCCGCAAGACCTACTTCGGGAATCAGCAAATGGCGGCTGTACCGGCGCAGTTCCGGGCGGCCGGCGAGCTTTATGCGCGCGGGTGCAGTTTGTTCAGCCATTGCAGCACTTCCGTGCGGGAATTTTCGGCGGCATACGTGTGATCGCTCTCGACCGTCGCGAAGTCCTTCGGTTCGGGTGCCCGATCGTAGAGCTCTCGCGTGCTCGTCATGCTGATCATCGCATCTTTTGTCGCTGCGACGTAGAGACACGGACGCCCCGCCAGTTGCGGAAGATATCGTTCGTACCAGGGACCGACGTCCGCAACGAGCGCCGAAAGATCCACGCCGTCGACGTACGACGCGCGAAAATCCGTCGCCCCGGCGGCTTTAAGCGCAGCGAGCGCGCTCGGCCGCCCGTAGCCCGTTCCGATCGCGATGACGCCTTTCAGGCGCGGATTTCGCGCGGCGGTAAATAACGCCGTCATCGCACCCATGCTGTGGCCCATGACGTAAAGCGGTTGATCGTCGATTGTTTGAGCGATGTCGACCACGGCTTCCATTGCGTCGACGCAGTCCTCCAGCCCGCGCAGCTTGCCGCCACTCGCGCCGAGCTTATGACCGGGAAAATCGAGGCTGAAAATACTGAAACCTTGTGCGGAGAGAAACGAGCAGAGCGAATCGAGATTGTGTTTGCTCGATGAATATCCGTGACCCGCAACGATCGTTACACCGCGCGGACGGCGCGGGCCATAGCGCAGCACGGTGATATCGTTGTTGCGCGCGCGGGCGACGAGGAGATCAACAGGCATTCGCGATCCATTCGCCGCTGCCGTCCGTATAACGTTCTTTCTTCCAAATCGGCGCACGCGCTTTCAATTCGTCGATCGCGTACTCGCACGCATCGAAGGCTTCGCTGCGATGCGGTGCAGCGGCGCACACGGCCACGGCCGTTTCGCCGATCGCAAGCGCGCCGGTTCGATGAACGATCGCGAGACGAACGCCGGGAAAGCGCTCACGCACTTCGCTCGCGATCGTTTCGAATTCCGCGAGTGCCATTTCCTCGTGCGCTTCGTACTCGAGTCCGTCGACGTCACGCCCATCATGTGCGCGGTTGCGAACGATGCCGAGAAACGTGACGATGCCGCCGCATGCGTCGCTGCGCACCGCGGCTTCCAGGTCGCGCGCGTCGATCGGCCCGGATTGCAACCGAATCACGACTATCCTCCGCCGACGGGCGGAAGCAACGCGATCTCATCGCCGCTTGCCACGCGCTCGTTCATCATCGCGACGACGCGGCCGTTACGCGCGATGCGCGTGCTCGACGCGAGCGCATCGATCTTTCGATTGCGCGCGCGCAGCGCTTCCCAGACGTCGACGAGCGTCGCGCCGTCAGGAAGCTGCAATTCGAATTCTGCTGCGTCGAGCAGTTCGCGAAGGCGCGCGAAGGCGCGGACCCGGACGGTAATCGTCAGCTCAGAAGCCGCCGATGTCGGTCGTATATCCATGCTCTGCCAACCACGCGCGCGAAGATTCGTGCTTTGCGAGCATATCCAAACGATTGCAGATGAGCTTGTGCATCATCACTTCCCAGAAGTGCTGATCCTTTTCGTAGATTTCGTCGGGAACCTGATTCTCGCTGCGCGCAAATTCACGCAAGGCCGCCCAATCGTAGCTATCGAGAATCCCGCGCAACCGAGACTCGTATTCGGGCGAAGGTGCGTTCTGCATCACGCTGTTTTCTTTTCATCCGTCAATGGTTCCAGCACCCAGCGTTCGATGGCCAGTGCAACGCCGTCGTCATCGTTGCTCGCGGTGACGTGCTTGACCGCGGAGCGTACTTCCGGCAATGCATTCGCCATCGCGACCCCGATCGCGGCCCAACGCAGCATCGGAACGTCGTTGCGCGAATCACCGACGGCCATGACGCGGCTCGCCGGCACGCCGAGGTCTTTGCACAACCGCACGAGCGCATTTTTCTTGGTCGCCTCGATGCTCGTTACGGCCAACTCCTCGAAGTCGCCCCACGTTTCGTACTTGAAATGCACCGGAAAATCGGCAAACGTCTCGCGGATCGCCTTCACCGCATCGCGTCCGAAAAACCGAATGAACGTTGGGGCGGAGGAGAGCACCCGTGAGAGCGACTCGACTTCGACCCAATGCGGTCCGGTCATATCGGCCATATATGGTGGACAAGCCGCGAGCCGGTGGAACCGCTCCTCGACGTAGACGGCCGCGTCGATGCCGTTCTCTTCGGCGAACTGGATCATCGGCATGGCGTATTGCAACGGGACGGGAATATGCCCAAGGATCTTGCCGGTCATGACGTCCTTGGTCAGGGCGCCGTGTGCGCAGATAATCGGAAGGTTGATCTGCAGTTCGCGCGCGACATCGCCGGCAGCATCAGCGCCGCGACCTGTGACGATAACGACACGAACGCCGGCTGCGAGTGCTGCGGAGATGGCAGCCCGGTTTGCGGGAGAGATGTGATCGCTCGAATTCAAAACGGTTCCGTCAAGATCGAGCGCAATGAGATCGATACGGGGCACCATCTACAGCATACCTCGCCACGTCAAACGAACGGCAGCTTGAGCGCCTGCGGGTGGGATGTTTGTCGGAAGAGAAGCGTTATCGTACAAATGAAGTCCTCGTCGTTGGTCGCCGCCGTGGTGATGGCCGCTCTGCCGGTAAACGCGCCCGCCCAGAATCATTGTTCCCGGGAAACGTTGACGGTGCGAGGGACGGCTGTCACGATCTCCTACTGTCCAAGTGCCCCTGCAGGGGATGGTCCGGAGGTCACAGTCCCGGTGGCGGAATCCTACTCATCCAGCGGCGGCTCGTTCTCACGCAGTGCGAAGCTGCGCTTTGTCACCGGCGAAGGGCCTTCGCGGGTGCTTGAAAACGTGGACCTCGACAAGCTGGGTCTCACCGGAACGCTCCACCTCACGTTGGTCTACGCGGGCGGAGAGGTCAGGGTTGAGAATGCAATGCTCACACCAGGCGCCATCATCATTAAATAAATTCGCCCGGTCGTCCGGTTGCAACCAAGTACCGGACTGGGCACTCTAAGGAAACGATATGCGACGCCGCTATATTGCGTTCAGCAGTTCCAAAATCCCCGACGGCTGTTGTCGTCGCTAAGAGGAGTAGATTACCCATGCCCTGTACGGCCGTCGTGCCGAATCTCACGGCTCGCGAGCAAGCGCAATTCATCGAGGATAACGTCCCGCCCGGACTCTTCAAAACGGAAGACGAGAGCGCACGAATCCCATGGCGCGTCAGCCCCGAGCCGTTTGCATTGTCCGCCAAGACCCTCGCGCAGATCGAAGAGATCGGGCACGACTTGCTCGCCTTCTACCGCGCGCTCAATAACCTCTACAACCGCAGCGCGCGCGGCACCGCGCCGGCGTTTATCGCAGAATATCTCGATCGCGGAAAGCCCGAGCACATCGTGCGCCTCGCACGGCAGAATCGCTTCAAACAAGAGATTCCGGGCGTTATCCGTCCCGATTTAATCCTGACCGAAGACGGCTTCGCCGCATCGGAACTCGATAGCGTGCCGGGAGGCATGGGTTTTGTCGGTGCAATGGCCGACGCGTATTGTAAGGCGGGTATCGAATCGATCGGCGGCCCGAACGGAATTCCCGAAGGCTTCGCCGCGATGCTTGCGCATGCGACCGGCGTTGAGAAGCCGACGGTTGCGATCGTCGTGTCCGATGAGTCGGGCGACTACCGGCCCGAATTGCGTTGGCTCGCAGCAGCGGCGCGACGCTTGGATCTCGTCAACGCTTACGTCGTCGAACCGCAGGAAGTCATCTTCACCGAAGACGCGATGTTTGTGCGGCTCGAGGACGGACGCGAAGAGAAACTCGACGCGATCTACCGCAACTTCGAACTGTTTGATTTATTGAACGTTCCGAAATGGGAATTGATGACGTATGCCGCGCGCCACAATCGCGTGAAGCTCACGCCTCCTCCGAAAGCTGCGCTCGAAGAGAAGCTCTCATTTGCGCTCTTCCATCATCCCGCGCTCGCGAAACTCTGGCGCGATGAACTCGGAAAAGACGCGTTCGAACGGTTGAAGGCGGTCTTTCCGATGACGTGGGTGTTGGATCCGCGGCAACTTCCGCCTCAAGGCGTCATTTGGGGTCTCGACGTCAACGGCTCGCCCGTTTCCGATTTCCATCAATTGATCGAACTCGGCAAGAGCGATCGCGACTACGTCGTGAAGCCGTCGGGCTTTTCCGAGCTCGCGTGGGGATCGCGCGGCGTGAAGATCGCAAACGATCTCACGAAAGACGAATGGAAAGCGGCCCTCGAAACCGCACTTGCGTCGTTCGATCGCACCCCGTACATCCTGCAGCGTTTCCACAAAGGCAAACGCATTCGGATGCCCTACCTCGATCGCACCCAAGGTGAGATCAAGATGTTCGACGCGCGCGTTCGCCTGACGCCATACTTCTTCGTCACCGGCGACGACAGCGTACGAACCGGCGGCATCCTCGCAACCGTCGCACCGGCCGACAAGAAGCTCATCCACGGTATGAGCGACGCAGTCATGACGTCGTCCTTCATCAAGGAAAACGGCTACTAAGGCTTGTGAATAAATTTATTGAAGTCGAGGTGGACGTCGGCGAGGACGGCAATCGCCTCCGTGTGGAGCGCATTAGGGTAAGGAAGCGGTGAGCCTTGCGGCGCGAAATGCTCGTCTTGATACAGCAGCGTCATTGAAAAATTGTCGTTGAATTTCTTGGTGAGTCTCCCCACGAAGAAGCCGTCCCAATGGTACGGAAACGCCGCGTTTTCAAAAAAATCGGCGGTGCCCCATGAATTTTGCACGCTAGCGGTCACGCCGTGACCGAACGGGACGATGAGGCCGAGCGTTTCGGTGCTCTCGTAATATTGGCTTTGACCTGAATTTGCAGGAGCAAACGTTACTCCGTTCGGGCCTTGGACGGCCACGTGTTGGTCCACCGGTTGATACTCACCGGTGACATTAAACGTGAATTGGCTGTTTGCGATGGCACGAATGGGATTCGTAACGTAGCCTACGCCTAGATACCAGTAGTGCCATTCGCTCGAGCTGACTGTGTAAGGATACGCAGCGGCACTCTCGCCGGAACCTTCCGCCCGATGACGGAACGAGTACCCGCCCTCGACGGTGAACCCGTTCGTCTTATAATCCAAGCGCTGAACGAGAATAACGTCTCTCGCGATTGTCGGGTAATTGCGGACGCCGCCGACCAAAAAACTCTCCGGAGCCTCATCGAGTGTACCGCCGACGTCCCGGTCGAACGAAAATGAAAGTTCGCGCGTGATCGGAATTTTGATTGTTCCACCGACATCGAAATACTGATAGTAGCTGGTCTGGCGCGGCGACAGATCCGCGCCGGGTGCGGTGAAGATCGGAACGATATCAATAACCGGTAGATGGCCGACCTGTGTATGCCTTGTGGTTGTTATGGAATCTTTGTCGCCGACGGCGGCTGTAGGTAGCGGGCTCGGTGATGCCGGCGGATCGGGCATCGACTGCGCGTACACGGTTTGCGTAAGCGCAGCTAATGTACACGCAAGAGCACCCGCCGCAAATACTAGTTTCTTCTTCACACGTCGAAGCTAACATGAGGCGACGATCTTGTCTGGCAACTGGGGATGGCCACGTTGGCGGGCATGAAGACGTAAAAATAGCTACACGCGGCCGTGCAGCTATTTGCAATCACAATGGTGTTTTTTTACTACAACGAAGTGCTCGCGTTCTGCGCGGCAGCGAACGTCAAAGGTGTCGACCCTGGTTTCATGCCGTTCTGCTTTAAGATATACGCCATCAGCTTGACGTACTGATCGTGCGTGAGTTTTCCCGGATTCGTCGGCGGCATTTGCGTCGTCATGATTTGGAACGCCGAGCTCACCTGCAGACTCTGTGCGGCCGCACCCGCTAATGCCGGACCGGCGCCGCCGCTTAAGTCCGCACCATGACATTGCGCGCAACTCGCGCTGTAAATGGTCTTACCGGCCGACGCTTGAGCTGCAGTAAACGATGGACCCGTAGTCGTCGCGCTGCTTGAGGCCGGCCTGATTAGGAAGACGATGATCGCAGCGCCGATAACGATCGTGATAAGGCCGTAAACAAGTGTCCGCATTTGTACCCCCAAAGTTGCCGGTATCGTAACCCCGATGGATTCTGTTGTCTGGCCAGAAAAAGTGTACAGACAAGTCTTTGCGCGCGCCGTTATCATTTTAAATAAGACAGGCGTTGTGCCAACCGACAGCTTGTTCGAGTTCGGATTGGCAATTTTTCATGTGGGGATAGGATCGCAGATGAGCAGACCACATCAGCCCGGCGAAGACCGGTTTGTTGCAATTCTTCCGGAACAAATTAACTGGAAACCGTTTGCTGCGTTCCCTGCGGGCGTGCAGCTCGCGGTCGTCGTCGGCGATCCCACGCAACCGGGACCGTATGCGATCCGGGTGAAGGCGCCGCTCGGTGCAAAGCTGATGCCGCATCGCCATCCGGAAGATCGTGTGTACACCGTGCTTTCCGGCGTCTTCTACATCGGGTTCGGAGACACGTTCGATGGCGACGCCGTTACCGCGTACCCGCCCGGCACCGCCCTAGTACTGCCCGGTGACACGTGGCATTTCCATTGGGCAAAGTCCGGAGAATACATAACGCAAGTGACCGCGGTTGGCCCGCTCGGGCTCGAATACGCGCACGCCGACGACGATCCGCGCAACGCCGCGTCGAAACCGCACGCAAAAGTGTAGGACGGTTGGCGAACATGCATGCCGTGGCAACGCTTACACTTACGAGCTCGACGTTTCGCGATGGCCAAACGATTCCGATGAGCGCCGTGTTCAATCGGATGGGATGCACCGGCCAGGATTTAAGCCCCGATATTTCGTGGTCGAATGCACCGTCGAATGCGAAGTCTTACGCGATTACGCTCTGGGATCCCGACGTGCCGACCGGCGTCGGTTTCGTGCACTGGGTTCTTTTCAATATTCCCGGGAACGTGACGTCGCTTAAAACCGGCGACGGCAGCAAAGCTGACGCGGGCGTCGGCGCTACGCACGGGTTCACCGATTACGGTTTCGCGCGATACGGAGGCCCGTGCCCCGGTCCCGGCGAGGCGCCGCACCATTATCACTTAACCGTATATGCGTTTGACGTCGAACGTTTCGACGACTTCGACGAGACGACAACCTACGCAAAATTCCGGTACTTTACGGCGCCGCATCTACTGGCCACGGGGGAAATCGTCGGCTTGTTCGGGCGCTAAGCCCTTGCCAAGGAACCCTCATGTCAAATCAATTGACCGTCACTTCAGCCGCTCCGCATCCGGCGTCTCGTACCTCGAAAATTGCTCGTGTGGACGCCGTTCCGCTAAGTATCCCGTTTAAGCCGGGAAACAAGTCCGCACCCGCAGCGTGGGGCGGAAAAGACTTGGCTACCGCGGATTCTCTGCTCGTCAGAGTAACGACGAGCGACGGTCTGGAGGGATGGGGCGAAGCCTTCGGATTCGAAGCGGTTTCGTCGGCAAAATTGGCGATCGAGGAACTGCTCGCACCACTGTGCATCGGGAGGGATGCGCTGCAGATCGTTCCGCTGATGTGCGACATTCAAGAAAAGCTGCATATCTTCGGGCGAAGCGGACCGCTAATGTTTGCGATATCGGCACTCGACATTGCGCTCTGGGATATTGCGGGCAAGTGTGCAAACACGCCGGTGTACAAATTGCTTGGCGGCGGCGTTGCCGATCTGCCTTGCTATGCCAGCTTGGAGAAATTCGCGCAACCGTCGCTCGTTCGCGAAGCCGTTCGAAGCGCGCTCGATGCAGGCTTTCAAAGCGTCAAGCTTCACGAAACCGAACTGCCTGTGATTGGGGCGGCTCGTGAAGAGGCCGGTCAGGACGTCGAAATTATGGTCGACGTGAACTGCGCATGGACCGTGAACCAAGCGAAAGCAATTGCCGAAAAACTCGAAGCATTTCGGCTGAAGTGGCTCGAGGAGCCCGTTTCACCGCCCGAAAATTTTGACGGCCTTGCCAAAGTGCGCGCCACGCACCGCGTTCCGATTGCAGCCGGCGAGAATGTGTCGACGCTCATGGACTTCGAACGTCTCATGTCGGCGGAAGCGGTCGACTTCGTTCAACCGAGTGCCGCAAAAATGGGCGGCATCACCGAAATGCGCAATGTCTTTCCGCTCGCTGCGATGCATAACGTCACCGTGATGCCGCATACCTTTTACGACGGGCCGGGGTTACTCGCAGCGATCCATGTCCTGGCTGCTCTTGGCTCCACAGACTCAATGATCGAGTGGCGGTACTTTGATCTCGAAGCGACGATCTACGGAGGTGCGCTCGATCCGGAGCGCGGCCGAATCCCCGTCCCGCAGGCGCCCGGCTTGGGAATCGATCCCGATCCCGACGTTATTGCGGCGTATTCAACGAGCCGCTGAGGCTAACAATCATTGCAGCTGCGTCGTCGTTGAAAGCGCCTCCCGCCAAACGGCGCACGCGCGTAATAAGCTGCGACGAAGATATGCCCGAAGCCGATGCCAAGGCATCTTTTACTATCGAAATCACCCCGGATGTTCCAAGGAAGCCGTTGCCGACGCGAATGTCGGTGAGGCCGTCCGTGAAGAACACAAAGATCTCGCTCGCGCGATATGCGAATCGCTCATCTCGGTACTGCGTGTGCGGCGTAACGCCGAATAGCGGTCCGGTCGGACAGTGATCGAAGCGCTGACCATCTGCTCTGAAGCGGAGCACATCGACATGACCCGCTGAGGCGAACGTTCCTGCCGTTGCGTCAGGGTCGATCGAGGCAATAGCTCCTGATCCAAACGATGTTTCGGAGCCGTCGTTACAAAAGTCGAGGCAGAGTTGATTGAGCAGCCCGAAGACGACCGCCGGCGTCAGGCCTTGCCAAAGCAGCGTCCGTATCGTGTACAACGCCATATCGGCAATGTGCTCCGCTTGTGCTCCATGACCGCAAGCGTCTAGGACGATGAGATGGAAGCGGCCGTCCGGACCTTGAAACGCATCGACGCGATCGCCTCCGGCGCTCCCATCAATCGAGCACACCGTTGTTGAAAGGTCGAGTCTCCAAGGCGATGGGACGAACGAAGAACACGACGCATAGTAACGTGACATGCGATACCCAAGACCGGCTGTATCGTCGTGTGTCAGGAGTTGTGCGGCGGGCCGAGATACGGGAAATCACTTAGCAGATCGGTATGCGGAGAAACTCCGTCACCGCTCACTTTTCCATTCGAAATCAACGGGACGAAATATGCGACGACGTCTTCCGTAAGCGCGCGCCCGTTCTTCGGATACGATTGTTGCGCTTTGGGCTCATACGGCATGATGTCAGGGAGAAAAATGTTTGCGACGCGCGTCGCTTCGTCTGGCACGTATCCACCAGTGTGTTCGAGCGAATGTGCGAACACGGACACGAATTCTACGTCCTTTGAAGGGTCGGCGGCAAGGTACGCAGCTTTCTGGTCGCCGGCGAGAAACGGGACTTGCTGCGGGTGCGCGCCGCGATCTGCTTGCACCCAGCTTCCGGATCTGCCGTCAACCGTGCGCGCCCAGATCTTCACACGGTCGGAGCCGAGGTCCGAATTCGGAACCTCGAGCGCAATCGAGCAAACATCTTTCCCAGTGAAAAAATCTTGACCCGTGAACGTCAGGTTGTTCAGGGCACCTAACGTATCGAAAAAGAACGGATCGCTGCGCCATCCGGCAAAGAAACGATACTCACCGGCGCTCGTAATTTTTGCTTCGCGCCCCATCGATACTGGCGCGCCTTCGACGATGACCTTGCCGTCGTTCGACGAGCGGTCGTAGGTGCTGCCCTCGATGCGGCGCACGGTCGCGGTTTGTTCCGATCCGTTTGCGCTAAACCGCACGCTATACGCGATATCCGCGTTGAGGTCACCGTTCGAGTCGATAATCAACTCGTAGAGCGCATTCGTCGAGAACGGTTCCTCAGTGGTGGGCCCCTGCGGGTTCAATCCGACCGACGGATGGACGTCCATGATCAAGATCGATTTGCTAGCGTCGCCGGGCTTCGGAAATACGTAGAGATCGGTGAAGTCTAAGCGCGCATCTCCATGCGGAAATGTAAGGTCTGGACCTGAATAGTGGTGAGACATGCCCCTAAGCTACCAGACAAACGCGGGACTGTATGCACAGCGAAACTGTCCATCCTACGGCGTGCGCGTGATCGTCACGCCCTGTGACGCGATGTCGATTTCGTCGGGAATGAGCGTGGTCGGGTTGTACCATTCCGTGAACGGCGTGTGCTGCGACTGGAACGAGAGCGCAATGTCGTTTGCTGGGACCGCCGCCGGACGAGCAGGCGTCGACGAGGTGTCGGGTGCGATGACCGTCGATTGCCCGAAGGACGGAACGACGGCGCACACGCTCGCATTTTGCCACGCCTGCATTTGCGCGGGAAGCGGCACGAAACCGGCGACGGTTCCGAGGTCGACCACTACGAAGTGCTTTTGGTCGGCGGTCAGTTTGAATGTTGCGGCCGTCCCTTGCGCATTCGTGACCTGAGCGGTATCGCCGGAGATCGTGGCCGAATCGGAAATCGGATTACCGGCCATGGTTCCGGTTGCTTTGTAACTTGCGGGCGATAAGTCGGCATTCAGCACGAGCGTCGCATTCGCATTGCCGGAGGTACCGCTGTACGAACCGGCGGTCTGCTCGCTTACCTGCATCGACCCGCCAGTGCTTGTGACCGTCACCTTCGAGGTGCCGATATCGACGCCGTGATACGACGTCTTGTAGCTATAGGTGCCGGCGACGAGATTCGCGGCTAAAACAAGTCCGATCATTCTACCTCCGAAACGAGACTCAGCAGCCGATCGATATCGTCCGCCGAGTTGTACCCGTGGGGAGCGACCCGGATTCCGCTTGCCCGCCACGTCGTGATCACGCCTTCACGCTGCAGCGCTTGCCCTAGTGCAATGCTGTCGCGTCCCGGCATAGTAAACGTTACGATTCCCGAGGAAATTCCCGGGCCGCGCAACGTGTCGATATTCGCGCCCTTCTCGCGGAGTCCGTCATAGAGACGATCGGTCAATGCAAGAACGTGCGATCCAATTGCATCCGTTCCGGCTTCCTCGATCGCATCGATTGAACGTTCGAGCGAGAGCGCTCCGACGAAATTCGGTGTGCCGCCTTCGAAGCGCGACGCATCCTGCACGTAGGGTTGCTCGTAGTTGAGAAAATCCCACATGTCGTTCATCGAACGCCAGCCCGGTGCGCCGAGCGATAACCGTTCGACGAGATCGCCGCGCACGTATGCGAAGCTTACACCTTGCAACGCGAGCATCCACTTTGCGCCGCTCGCGTATAACACGTCGATATCCACCGCGCGCACGTCGAGTGGAAATGCGCCGAGACCTTGGATCGCATCGACGCAAAAAATTGCACCGTGCGCGTGCGCGACCTCCGCAAGCGCGGCAAGATCGTGCCGGTAGCCGTCGGCGAACGAAACCCACGAGACGGCGACGACGCGGGTACGCCCGGTAATTTCGCGGCGCAGCACGTCCGGCGTCATCCGCTCGCGCGCGCTCGAAATCATCCGCACTTTGACGCCGAAGCGTCGCAGCGCGAACCACGGTATCGCGTTCGCCGGGAACTCGTTATCGGTAAGGAGCACTTCATCGCCCTCGCGCCAATTGAGACCGAGCGCAACGAGGTTCGCGCCGTCGGTCGTGTTTCGCAACACCGCGATCTCACTGCCGCTTCCGCCGACGAACCGTCCGATGCGTTCGCGATAGTACGGCATCTGCGCTTCGGTCGTGTAGACGCCCATCACGCCGCCCTCGGCCTGACCGCGAACGAACGCGTCGACCGCGTCGCGTGTCCGCGCCGGCAGCACGCCGACCGCGGCATGGTTGAGATACGTGAAACGTTCGGTAACCGCGAATTCGGAGCGATCGAGCGGCGTCAGCTTCGCTCGTTGAAGGGTCACGCCGGTCCGATCATGTCCTTTGTGTGCCACGCGATGTTGCCGGCGCGGTCGCCGACGCGTTCGAGCGAGGCAAGCATGAACAAGAATCGCGTACCGGAACGCACGAGCTCAGGATCCTGCTGCATCTCTTCTTGCAGCAACTTGATGCTGCGTTTGTAGAGCTTATCGACTTCGTCGTCACGATCGATTACTTGACTCGCGAGATTCGAATCGCGCTCGGTATACGCGCGCATGGCGTCGAGCAGCATGCCGTGCGCGACACCGGCGATCCGATCGATCTCGACTTTATGAGGACGCAGCGGCTGGTCCGCGAGTTTGATCGCGTTCTTCGAAATGTCGACGGCGTAATCGCCGACGCGCTCGAGGTCGGTTGCAATTTCAAGCATTGCCGCGATCTCGCGAAGCTCGTTAGCGACTGGCTGCTGACGCCAGATCAATTCAATGCAATTCGACTCGATGCGGCGGCGCAAATCGTCGATCGCATCGTCGCCTGCGACGACGCGCGCGCCGGCGGTCGCATCGCGACGATCGAGCGCCTCAACGGCGACGCGTATGGCATCTCCGCAAAGCGCGCCCAATCGAACCACGTCCAAACGTGTCGATTCCAGTGCCTCGTGGTAAGCCGTACGCACCGCTACGCTGTCCTCCTTTGTGAGCAAAGGTGAGTCTACCGCGTGGCAGAAAAAGCCCCTGCGCTCTTTATATAACCATAATCAAGGGTAGGAGAACCGTTTTTGGCACAGATTCGAACAGTCGGCGTTTGCGGCGCCGGTCTGATGGGCAATGGCATCGCGCAGACGTGCGCTGCGGCAGGATTCGACGTCGTCCTGATGGAGGTCGCGGAGGAACCGCTCAAGCGCGGCGTAGCGACGATTACCAAGTCGCTCGACAAGTTCGTCGAGAAGGGCAAGCTGAGCGCAGCCGACCGTGACGCAACGATTGGGAGAATCAAGGCGACGACGAATGTTGCGGATCTGAAACATTGCGATTTGGTCATCGAAGCAATCGTCGAGAACGTCGAAGTGAAAACGAAGCTCTTCCAACAGCTCGACGACTTGCTCGCGCCGCACGGCATCATCTGCACGAATACCTCGAGTCTCTGTGTGATCGAACTGGCCGCTAAAACGAAGCGCCCGAACCGCGTCGCCGGACTGCACTTCTTCAATCCGGTTCCGATCATGAAACTCGTCGAAGTCGTCAAAACGATTGCGACGACGCAAGACGTGATCGACGAGCTCTTCGCCTTCGCAACGGCGCTCGGTAAAGAGCCGATTCTCGCGCAAGACACGCCCGGATTCGTCGTCAACCGCCTGCTCATCCCGTACCTGCTCTATGCGATCCGCTGCCTCGAAGGCGGTCTCGCGACGAAAGAAGACATCGATAAGGGCATGAAGCTCGGGTGCGGCTACCCGATGGGACCGTTCGAGCTGCTCGATTTCGTCGGGCTCGACACGACGTACTACATCGCCGAGATCATGTTCGACGAGTTCAAGGATCCGATCATGGCCGCACCGCCGTTGCTCAAGCGCATGGTCCTCGCCGGCCGGTACGGACGCAAGAGCGGAAAGGGGTTCTACGACTATGCCTGAGTTCGAAAACATTCTCGTCGAGCGCGACGGCGCCGTCGGAATCATCACGCTCAACCGTCCGAAGGTGCTCAACGCACTCAACGCCGCGCTTCTCCGCGAAGTGTCGGAGGCACTCGCGAAGCTCGAACGCGACGAAGCTGTACGCGCGGTCGTCGTGACGGGATCGGGCGAAAAAGCCTTTGCCGCCGGCGCCGATATCGGCGAACTCAATGCATTGCAAAACGCGGGTGCGGGCGCAGACAAAGCGCGCAGCGGTCAGCGCGTAACGCGCCAAATGGAACGCCTTCGCAAGCCCGTGATCGTCGCGGTCAACGGCTTCGCTCTCGGCGGAGGATGCGAACTCGCGATGGGCGGCGACATCATGATTGCAAGCGAAAACGCGAAGTTCGGTCAGCCGGAAGTCAACCTCGGCCTGATTCCCGGCTTCGGCGGTTCGCAACGCACGACGCGCCTCGTCGGCAAAGGCATGGCGGCGTATCTCTGTCTTACCGGCGAAACGATCGATGCAGCCGAAGCGCTGCGTATCGGACTCGTGCAGCGCGTCGTTCCGCTCGCGAATCTGCTTGACGAAGCAAAACGCATCGCGAACATGATCGCGTCGAAAGCGCCGCTCGCGATCGCATCGTGCAAACGCGTCATCAACAACGGCGCGCATCTTTCGATCGACGACGCGCTCGAGCTCGAAGCGATCGAGTTCGGCACGCTCGTCGACACGAATGATTTTCGCGAAGGCACCGGCGCGTTTCTCGAAAAGCGCAAACCGAACTGGACGGCGAGTTAGGTTAGAACGCGCCGGAGGGTCAGCTACTCGCCGGTCGCGCCGTCAGGCGTCGCCGGTTCGTAGAAGCGAACGCATCGAAGCGCGGGCTTGGGCGCGGAAACTCATCGAGCATCATAGCAAAGCCGCCCGCGCCTCGCCGGTGCATGAGCGCGAATGATTCCGACAAGGCGGCGGCGTTTGCGTCGCCCTGGATCCAGCGGTGAATGAGCACCGCGCCGTCTCGAACCGCGGCTAGCCGTGGAAAACGCGCTGCAGATTCAGCGCAGCAAGCAAATTGGTCCTCCGCGCCGGCGACGTCGCCGAGCGCGCTCTTCGCAAGAGCAAGTAATATGCGCGCGCGCACGGCTTTATGTGTCGACGGATCGATGAGGTCGAGCAAACGCGACGCTCGCCGAGCGTGCTCGCGCGCGGCAACGTTGCGATGCGCGCCCGCGGCGAAGAAGCCGAGTTGCGCCTCGCGCAGTGCGCGATGATCTTCACCCGCGGCGTGCGCGGCGGCCGGCTCGAGCAACTTGTACGCGCTCTCAAACTCACCGCGCCACGAACGCTGCATCGCCTCCGCTGCGACGAGCGCTTCCGAGGCCTCGAGCGACTCGCAGGAAATGTCGAACGAACGCAGGGTTCCGACGTCGTGCGCAATCTGCGCTAAATTTCCCGCCTCGACATGATACTCCAGCATCGCGATAACCGCATACGATTGAAAGCCTACGTTTCCGAGTTTGATGCCGCAGTCGGCCAGCAAATTCAATGCCGCGATCGCCTCGCGCGGCCGGTCGCGTTCGCAGGCGAGGTCGTATACTAGAGACGCTGCGCCGACGGCAACCGCGTACGTTCGCGTTTGCAGTGCTTGCGCCAGCGCCTCGGACGCAATCCGTTCGGCAAGAGCAAGGTCCTGCGCGGCATGGAAGTAGACGTAAGCAGCGCGCGTTTTTACAATGGACGAATCGGAACCGTCCGGCGAGACGTGCAAGGCAAACTTGATCTGTTCCAATGCGGCCGCCGGTTTTTCGCACAATACATACGCCTGAGCAAGCGCCGAACGAATCTCGCTTTGATGCGGCGCGCCCGGAACGTTACCGCTCAGGAGATGTTCGAAAATCGGCGCGCAATCAGTGCGTTTACGGCGCAAGAGATCACAGCCGTACGCGTACTCAATTTGCGCTGCAAGCGGGTGCCGGGCCATGCGCGCGGCACTTTCAAATAGCGTTTCGGCAAGGTCATATTGCCCGCGCCGGGAAGCGAGAATCGCTTGCAGCGAACGCACGCCGGGCGATTCGGAAGAGACGGCGCGCAGCGCGGCGTCGAGCGTGTCGGCATTGACGTGGTCGGCCAGCACGAGACCGCGCCGCGCCATCACCTCTTCGAGTGCCCCATGCGTACCGTTGCGCAAATACATCTGCAAAAGCTCTTCGTAAAACTCATAGGCTTCCAACGCTGCGCCGCAACGCGCGACGGCAGATTGCAAGGCGGTCGACCCCGTCGCCTGCAGTCCCGTTAGCAGCTCTCGCCGGACGTCGCGGTGCAGTCGAACCGATACGTCCACTTCAAAAAGCACCGGAAGGCGTTCGTAGAGGCGACGTACGAGTAGCGTTCCCGCCTCGCCTAAGATTGCGGCGATCAGGCGCGGTTCGAGTGCGCGCAACGGCGCAACGGAGGCGAGCAGTTCGCGTTCCGTTGCATCGAGACGCGCAAGCACATCGTGCACTGGGAGAGCGGCAATGGCAACGGTTTCAAACGATGCCGCCGCACCCGGGAACGCGTCAAGGCGCCGGCCCGCGAACAGCCATCGAACGCGCGGGCATCGTTCGGCCATTGCAAGTAAGAATTGCGAAACCTGCGACTGCG
This sequence comes from Vulcanimicrobiota bacterium, assembly GCA_019232905.1. GTDB lineage: Bacteria > Vulcanimicrobiota > Vulcanimicrobiia > Vulcanimicrobiales > Vulcanimicrobiaceae > JAMXLG01. Next base: position 31,885 of record JAFANA010000085.1, on the reverse strand, counting down.
CTTCCAACAACTCGACGTTATCGACCGCGATCCACGCGTCCGCGCCGATGTGCGCGCACAGCCACGTGACGAGTTGTGGAATCGGATTGGGTGTCGAAAGACGAGCGTGCACCGCATTAAAGGAGAGCTGAGCGCCGCGCGCAATCGGACCCATTGAATGCACGAGCGCGAAAACGAACGCGAAAAGCGTCGTGTCTTCTTCCGTCAGCGGTACGGTGAATGCGTTGACACCGCAGCGGCGCACGAACTCGGCAAGGGTACGGCTCTTCCCACTTTGCGGCGGACCGGTAATCGTTAAGACCCGCGGCCGCGGTTCGCTCTGCGCCGCAGCAAGAAGTACAGTAACAAGATCCGAAGGTTCGGATTCCCCTGTGCCGTGGATGACCCGGCCGAGCATGCGCCCGTCCCTCATGCTTCATGATATACCCTCGGTCACGCCGGTCTTCACGCGAGCGTCTACTTGATAATGGGCACAATGCGCACGATCATTGCCTGGCTCGTCGTCTCGACCTTGGGGCTAGTCAGCGGACTTCCTCATGTGACGTTGGCCGACGACGCCGGGCCGGGCAAGGAGGTCCGCGCAATTCACCGTGCGTTACCATCGCTGTTGTCGGCACGAATTAATCACCCGCATCCAAGCGGCGTTCAGATCGATGCAGTCGTTTCGACTGGTCTGGGAGCCGGGCTCGTTCAATGGCACGATGGCGTTTGGTCGGAACTCGATCGCTTTGAGTACCGCTACCAAACGTGGTGGTTGCTGGATTCGTATCAGCTCCGAACCGACGGATCGGTGTGCTGCGGCAATGACGCCCGCCGGGCGTATATGCTGGGTCCGAGTTCGTATTTCTTGACGCAAGTCGGCGTTCCGCAGTCACTGATCGAGAGCGCAGCGCAACATCTTTCGGTTGTTCAAGCCGCCGACGAGCGAATGCGCGAACGAGGTGGCCCGGAACGCTTCTGGGGTGCGGGCGGTGACCCGATTTCGCCCGCCATCGATCTCTCGCGACAAAATGCGCGCGGTAATTTTGACTCCAGCCCATATGAAGCGACGATTGCTTTTGGCCGCACCGATGCGGCGAGCGGTACGATCACGTTGCGTGGACGCGCGCCGACTGAAGCAGAGAGCTGGGTGACCTACGGCGGAAACAGTTACTTCTTTCTTAGCGGCAAAGCTCAATCCACGGTGCCGATCCACGTCGCCGCCGGCACCACGATCGACGTCTGGTTTCCGTTCGTGCTCGATTCTTCACTGTATTATGGGCTGACGATAGCGCATACGGACAAGCCGATTGGGCCGATCGACGGGACGTTGAAAGATAACGTCGTGCATTTTGTGTTGCCGGCGTTCACGCTGTTGCCTGATGCTATCTTGATGGGGGAGATTGAGGGGGATCCGTTCAGGCATGAGTGATGAGGCGATCCTTCAACTGCGCTTTGCTTCGTTCAGGATGACACGGTGGGACCGTTTGCTGTAGGGGATTACGGGTATGTCTTCACGGCATGGAATCAGTCGACACCGGAAAGAGCCAGGAGCAGACGCAAGCGCCCGGATGGCGCCGCTGGTTTGACGTTCTTGGTCCGGGACTGATTACCGGCGCATCCGACGACGATCCGTCGGGAATCTCCACCTATTCCGTAGCCGGCGCAACTGCCGGCTTTTCGATGCTGTGGCTCGTGCTGATCACGACGCCGATGATGTCGGTGATTCAAGGCATGTGCGCGCGGATCGGCATGGTGACGGGCGTCGGATTCGCGACCAACATGCGCAAGCGGTTGCCGCTCTGGCTGTTGTATCCGCTCGGCGTCGCCGTGATCGGCGCAAACATTCTCAATGCGGGCGCCGACTTGGAAGGCATGGCGGCGTCGGCGCAAATGGTCGCCGGCTTACCGCAGTGGGCGTGGATCTTGCTCTTCGGCGGACTTTTGCTCGTCTTTCAGATTTTCTTCTCGTATCGCAGCATCTTCGCCGTGGTCAAGTGGCTGACGCTCTCGCTCTTTGCTTACATCATCACCGCGTTCGTCGTGCACGCGCACTGGGGAGACGCGCTGCGGCATCTCGTGGTTCCGGAAGTCTCGTGGAATTCGACGTGGATTACGACGGCAATGGCGGTGCTCGGTACGACGATTACACCGTACCTCTTCTTTTGGCAAGCGTGCCTGATGGTCGAGGAAGAGAAGGCGATGGGGCGCAATTCGATCAAGCAGCGTCGCGGCGCGACCCAACAAGAGATCGCCGATGCGCATCTCGACATCGACACCGGGATGATCTTCTCGAACGTCGTCGCGTTTTTTATCATCGTGACGACGGCCGTAACGCTTCACGCGCACGGGCTGACGAACATTCAATCGGCGCAAGACGCTGCAAAAGCGCTGGAACCTCTTGCCGGCAAGTTCGCCTATCTTCTGTTCACCCTCGGCATGGTCGGGACCGGGCTGCTCGCCATTCCCGCACTCGTCGGCTCATCGGCGTATGTCGCCGCGGAATCGTTCGACTGGAAACACGGGCTGGACTTACCGCTGAAGCGCGCTCCCGGATTTTATGGTGCGCTCATCGTCGGCATGATCATAGCGATGATCATCGGATTCGCACACGTCAATCCGATCGCCGCGCTCTTCTGGTCGGCGGTGATCAACGGCGTGGTCGCCGTCCCGCTGCTTGCGGTGCTCGTGCATTTCGCTAGCGATGGACGGTTAATGGGCAAATGGCGGAGTTCGCTCGCCGCGCGCATTTGGGGCTGGGCGACCGTGGCGGTCATGGGCGCGGCGGCGATCAGTATCTTTGTCTTCTGGGGAAAGAGCTAACTCTTCGTACACGTTGAGACGACGTTGATCGTGCGTCCACTCGCTTCGGTGAACGACGACGTTCCGGTCATCTTACCGGAGCTAACCTTTGTAACGGTGAGATCACTCGCTGATTTTACGTCCGCACCCGGCGCGAAATTGGCGTCGTGCCAGACCATTGCATTGCCGTTCCAACCGGTGGAAGTCGTGAGTCCGTACGTCCCCATGTCGCCGTACGTCATATCGATCCAACGTTTTGTGTCGGAGTCGTACGTGAATTTATCGTAGCTCGTGACGCGCTGATTGAACCAGGGAACCGGATTTTGCACGGTGGTCTCGTTGAGCCACCATCCATCCGGACTCATCGTATACGTCGACGTCGAGATATACGGAGCGGGCCGCCGCGAACTGGTGGTCCGGCACGACCATGTTCCGACCATAAATTGCATCGCCGAAAAATCCGGTTTGCCGGGCAGGGGAATCGGCGTCGACTCCATCGTCTGCGCTACGCCGGCAACCGGCATCAGAAACAGTACGCTCGCACCAAGTGCGAATAACCATCGCTTGAAAGCCATGTGGCATCTCCTTCTATGAAGTGCAACGTGGGGACGTTCTACGCGTTCGTCAAGACAAACTTTTTCACGAGCCGGAACGCGTGCGCTACTGCAATTCTTTTTCTGCGTTCGACATCGCCAATGCAATTGCGGGATTGAACCCTGACCAGGTCGCCCGGACGCGTCCTTGTGGATCGATCACGACGATCGTCGGAAAGCCTTGAACCTGAAAAAAGCCTTGCGCGCTGCTGGTCGGATCGAGCGCGACGTGCTGCAACTTGTATGACTTCGCGAAACGTGCCGCGACGACGCGCGGTTCGCCGACGTCGACCGGAACGACCGCCACGTCCGGATGCGTGCGCGCGAACTGCTCAACCATCGGCAGCTCGAGCTTGCACGGCTCGCACCAGGATGCGAAAAAATCGAGAAAAACAACGCGCCCGCGTTCGTCGCTGATGCGGAACGTACCACCGTCGAGTTGCTGATAGGCGATACGAGGAGCGGGGTAGGCGTCGGCGCCTTTGAGCGTGCGCGGCGCGATGAAGATCTTCCAGACGACGAACACGACAACGGCGATCGCGATCAGGTCGAGGAAGCGGCCCGGTATCAGCCACCGCGACCGCTTCACGTCGTTCATCCTCTTATTCCGCTGCGAGCACCGCGGCGATGCCTTGTCCGCCGCCGATGCAGGCAGACGCAATGCCGTAGCCGCCGCCGAGGTGGCGCAGATCGTTGAGTACCGTCACGGCGAGTCGCGCACCCGACGCACCTAGCGGGTGACCGAGCGAAATCGCACCGCCGTGCGGATTCAAGCGCACACCGTTGGTGCCCATATCTTTCAGACATGCAAGCACTTGCGGTGCGAACGCTTCGTTGATCTCCATAACCTGCAGATCTTTTTCCGTCAGCCCGGCGCGTTTCATCGCTTTGGGAATCGCAACCGCGGGACCGATACCCATGATCTCGGGATCGACGCCGACCACGCTGCCCGAGATGATACGGCCGATCCACGTGCGTCCGTCTTTACGCGCTTGTTTCACGGTCGTCAACACGACGGCTGCGGCGCCATCCGTAATACCGCTTGCGTTCCCCGGCGTCACAACGCCGTCTTTCACGAAGCGCGCGGGCAGCTTCGCAAGCTTCTCCATCGTCAATCCGGCGCGCGGTCCTTCATCCTTGTCGATCACTGTTTGCGTGCCTTTCGGTCCCGCCACAATGACCGGGGCGATTTCGTCGGCGAAGTAGCCGTTGCTCTGCGATTCGAGCGCATTCGATTGGCTCGCGAGCGCAAATTCGTCGCACGCCTCACGCGCGATGCCGTACTTCTTCGCGAGATTTTCGGCGGTTACGGCCATCGGCGTATCGCTATACGAGTCGGTAAGCGCCGTCCAAAGCGAGTCCTCGAATTGCACGTTCGCACCGAAGTGAAATCCTTTGCGCGCGCCGCGCACAATGTGCGGTGCCTGGCTCATATTTTCGGTGCCGCCGGCAAGCGCGTATGTCGACTCGCCGAGGCGCAACGACTGAGCGGCCGTCAGAATCGCTTGCAGACCGGAACCACAAAGGCGATTGAGCGTCAAAGCGGGGACGCCGATCGGCAGACCGGCTCGAAGGCCGATATGGCGCGCGAGATAGATGGCGTCGGGGCTCGTCTGCATGACGTTGCCGAAGACCACATCATCGATCTGCTCGGTTGGTACGCCGCTGCGTTCGATCGCGGCTTGGGCAGCCGCCACGCCGAGATCGGTGGCGGTCAGATCGGCGAGGGCGCCGCCGAGATTGCCGAACGGCGTGCGGGCGCCTGCGAGAATGACGACGTCATTGTCGTTGGGTGTGCTAGTCATGGCGCGGGACTATTCCGCACGGGCGAACGAGGAACCCCTAGCGAGCCTACATAATCAACGCGGGTCATGCCAATAAATCGTCCCGCCGCCATCACGCTCGATGCCCGGTCGCTCCCCGCTGCGAGCAAGACCGAGCAGATCCTCGAGAGCTTCGATAAGCTACAGCTCGGGGGAGCCCTCGAAATCAACGAAGAGAGCGACCCACGCGCGCTGCGCAACGAGATGACGCAGCTGCGCCCCGGACGGTTCTCGTGGGACGCGCGTAATCTCGGCGGGAGCCGCTGGACGATTCGTCTCGAGCGCATCGACGAGAACGCAGACGGCGAGACGTTCCTACAGCACGTTCCGCAGTTCACGCAGGCAAAAGCTGCGACGATCAAAGAGCTTGCCGCGCAAATGAGCGAGCGTAGCTATAAATCGGGCGACACGATCTTCGACGAAGGCGAAATGTGGCCGTACCTCGGAATCGTCAAGAACGGTAAAGTCATTTACACGCTGCTCTCGCCGGACGGAAAAACGCATACCATCGGTGAGCGCCTCACGCACGATACGCTCAACGAAAGCGGCACGTTCGACGGCGGCGGCGCGACGACGCGCGCGGAAGCGTTGACGGATGCAACGGTCGTGACGCTGCCGAGCGAAGCAGTGATGCATGCGATTCGCAACGATGCCGAACTCGCGCTCGGATTCTTGGTGGCAAGTTCGCAAGCGCGTCGCCGTTCCATCGACACGATTGCCGACCTCGCGTTCGCGCACGTGCTGCAGCGCGTCGCGAAATTCTTACTCGGCTACGCTCGCACGTCGGTCGGTATGACGCGAGGACTTCCGGGCGTCGAGAATCTCTCGCAAGCGCAAATCGCCGCAGCGGCCGGTACGGTTCGCGATATGGCGGCCCGCGCGTTACTTCGTCTGAAGAACGCAAACGCCGTGGAACTCGATCGCGGCCGCGTCAAGGCGATCGATCGCGCGCGACTGGAAGCTTTCGCGCATAACGTACAAGCGCCGCCGGTCTAGAAGATGATCGAGCTGCTTCGTCCGAGCCAGTATCGGCGGCAGCGTTGGAAAAACGGCGGCGGTGTTACGGACGAAATCGCCGCCGATGCTGAGTCGCCGCCCGCCTGGCGCGTCTCGATTGCAACGATCGAACGCGATGGGCCTTTCTCCGACTTCCGCGGCTACGACCGCACGATCGTCGCGCTGGATGACGGGGTAACGCTCACCGTCGACGGCAACGACGTACCTCTACGCCGGCATGAGCCCTGTGAGTTCCGCGGCGAAGCAGCGGTTGAAGCGCACGTCACCGCTACCGCTCGAGACTTCAACGTCATGACGCTGCGTGGTGCTTTCGCGCACAACGTCGAAGTCGTCACGACACCGCAGCGTTATCTCGTCGATGAAGACGAGCTTCTCTTCGCTTACGTTTTATGCGGCGAAGCGACCGTCTTCGATCTTCACTGCGCAGAAGGCGAGACGGCGTACCTTGACGCTGTCGAGCGTTTCGACGTCATTCCCGGCGCGGATAGCGCCGTATGCGTCATCCACATCACGCCGAGATAACCCACTGTGTCATCCTGAGCGTGTCGAAGGATCGTAACGCGCGTTTGTCTTGAGGCGATCCTTCAACTTCAGTGCTTCGCACCTGCGTTCAGGATGACACAGCGAAGTCAGTGAATGATGTACACGTCTGCGGTTTGACCGGGGACTACGAGCGCGGAACTCACACCTTTACCGATGCAGGTTGCGTGGTCTTTTGCCATTTCGATACGAACGCGCGCTACCGCGCCGCGAAAGATATCGGAGGTCTGGCATCCGGTGCGAACGCCGTTCGCGGTTGCCGTCACCACGTACCGTCCGGGCTCGAGTAACAGGCTCCCGAAGAAACCGTGTTTGTCAGTGTGCAACGTAGACGTAGCAGTTGACGCATTGTCGATCGGCATGCGATAAATTGCGACTTCTGCGCCTACGAGCGGTTTGTGCGTATCGGCGTTGACGACGGTGCCGTCTATTCCAGTTGGCTGATTCTGCGCTAGGGCAGGAAAAACGGCCAGCGCCAAAGCCCAAAAAATAAGGGCGAGTGCTCTCATGCTTGAGAATATTATACTCGCAACTCGCCCGGTTAAAACGTCCGTTCGCGGGTCTGCGCTATAGGGATAGCGCGAACGGTTATACCGATTCCAGTTCCGCTGTCTCGTGCGTGGCAAGATCGAACGCTGCGCGCTTACTCTTGGCCGCGGCTTCCGCAAGCGGAGCCGATGCGGGCGCTGCTGCAGGTCGCGGTGCGTTGGCGAGCGCCGCGCGACCCTTCTGCACCGATCCGAGCGCTGCCGCAAGACGCGCTTCCATCTCGACGAGGACTTGCGCGGCGTACTGATCCGCGCCCTCCTTGATCTTGCGCGCGCGCTCTTCCGCTTCGCGCAACACCACTTCGGCCGTCGTGCGCGCGCGTTGGACGATCTCGTTTTGATCGACCAGCTCTTCGTGCACCGTCGAGGCTTGATCGACGATCGCTTGCGCCTTTTCTTGCGCAGCGCGGATCACACGATCTTGATCCTTTGCAATGATCTTCGCTCGGCCGACTTCTTCCGGCATCGACGCGCGAATTTTTTCGATGAGTTCAATCACCCGCTCTTCAGAAACGACGCGATATCCACCCGGCAGCCACGTTGCATCGTGAACGTACGCTTCCAATTTGTCCAACACGCGATAAACCGACATTAGGATACCTCCGTTACGAACGTTTGAGCGCGGCTCGTTTGCTCGACATTACATCGAGCACGACGTGCGGCACGAACGGCGACACGTCACCGCCTAAGAAAAAGACTTCCTTCACTAAGCTCGAGCTGACGAACGAAAATTTTGCATCGGACATCAGAAAGAGCGTATCGACGTTTGAGAGCGACCGGTTCATTAATGCGGTCGACATCTCGCTTTCGAAGTCGGAGACGACGCGAAGCCCCTTGACGATCACGTCGGCATCCTGCGCCTGGACGTAGTCCGCGAGCAAGCCGCGGAAGTGGTCGACGCGCACGTTTGGTATGTGCGCGACGCATTCTTTGAGCATTTGTTCGCGCTCTTCGAGCGTGAACATCGGATTGCGTTTTTGCGGGTTCACGACAATCGCAACGACGAGTTCGCTAAAAGCGATTGCGGCTCGTTCGATGACGTCGAGGTGACCGTTCGTCAGGGGGTCGAACGATCCAGGGTAAATTGCCCGCGTCGGGCGCGCGGAGCGACCGTTATTCAATCAGCCATCCGCCCGCGCAAAGAATGCCAAGGCGACATCGCCGTACACTTCTTCGCGCGTCGAGCGATACCCCGGTATGTCGGGAAGAATTCGTTTCGCCGCATGTTCATAAATCACGAGAGCATCAGCCGCGAGCAGCGCTCGCTCGAGCAGTAGGCGGAAGATCTGCAGCGGCACTTCGTTCGCATAAGGCGGATCGAGGTAGACGATATCGAACGGGCCGTCGACACGATAGAGCGCGCGTTCAACCGGCGCCGCCACGATCGTCACGCGATCGTCGATGCCGAGTTCCTTTGATGCTTCTTCTATCGCCTGCGCGGTCTCGCGATTCGATTCGACGGAGACGACGCGCGCGGCACCGCGCGATGCGGCTTCGAATCCGATTGCACCGGTTCCGGCAAAAAGATCCAGTACCGATGCACCGTCGATGCGATGCATCAGGATCGAAAACAACGACTCTTTGACGCGTCCCGGCGTGGGACGAATGCTCGTGCCTTTCGGCGACTTCAACTTACGGCTCCCTAGCGATCCGCCGGTGATCTTCGGGCTCACTGCGCGGCGACCGCGCCTACAAGCGGAATCAGCTCGAGCAACGAGTGCACGACATAGGTCGGCTCCGGGATATCCGGGGGATAGGTTTTCCCCTCATTGTCGATCCAGACCGCTTGGAAGCCTGCTTTCAGGGCGCCGGCGATATCGATTTCCGGCGCGTCACCGACGTAGAAGCAGTGGCGGGGCTCGAGGCCCAACTCGTGCGCCAGCGCCCGAAAGGCATCCGGGTGTGGTTTTTGAACGCCCAGGTCCGCGCTTGCGATCACCCGCCCCTTGAACCCGGCCCGCCTGGCTTTGACGACCTGCAAGGGGTTCCAGCCGTTACTCAAGACACCCAAGGCGGCGCCGCTGTCCGTCAACGCGTCGAGCATCGCCTTCGCGTTGGGGTCTGGAACGATGAAGGTCTCGGCCATCGAGAGCGCCATCCGGCGGAATCCCTCGGCGAACACGTCGTTCGGTGCCACCCCGCGGTCGCGCACGAAGCCGTATACCGCCTCGTCGATCGTGCAATTGCCGGCGCGTTGCGTCGCCAGCAGCCGGTCGATGTTCTCGGACTCTTCGGCGAGCGACCCCAAGGCATAGCCTCCGTGCGCCTCGATCTGTTCGAGCAGATGCAAAAAGGCGACGCGCTCGAGCTTGTTATCGATGCACAGCGTGTGATCTATGTCGAAGCCGACGCCGACGGTCGCGTTGTTCACGCGCCGTTATTTCGGACCCGGCCCCAGGATCACCCTGACGAAGTCGTTCGGACGCACCCACTTGTTGAGCGCTTGCACGACCGATGCATTCGTCGTGCCTACTTCGCGCTGCGCATCGATGACGTACTGATCGAGCGGCAATTGCAGTTCAGCGTAGCCGATTAGTTGATTGGCGATGCCGCTGAAGCTCTGTTGACGGAGCGGAATTTGCGAAACGAGCATCGCCTTGCCTCGCGCCAAGTCGTCTTCGCTCACGCCGTTTTTCATGATGCCGCTCAAATCGGCGAACGCGAGATTCTGCGCCGCGATGATCTTATTCGGATCGGACGCAAAGTAGATCCCGAAGTTGCCGCGATACTTGTGCGCATCGAAACGGCTTCCGATGCCGTAGACGAGTCCGTGCACGTCGCGCACGTCGTGGAAGAGAATCGAGCTGCCGCCCGAGCCGAATGAGGCGTTCGCAACGGCGAGCGACGCCCAGTCAGGATTGTCGCGCGTCAGCGCGTTCGTCTGCGTGTACGTGACCTGTGACTGCACGCGCGTCGGATCCGGAACCTGGACGGTGGACGCCTTGTTGTTCGGAACGGGCGGCAGATAGACGTTGGGTTTGGCCCCGGAAGCCTTCCACGCGCCGAAGTATTTCTCGAACGTAGCCTTGGCTAGATCGGGTGTGACGTCGCCGATTACGACGACCGTCGTCATGTCAGGTCGATACGCCGTCGCGTACCAGCTCTTGACTGAATCAAGAGTAACGGTGGAGACCGATTCTTGCGTCGCCTGGACTTGCAGCGGATCGTCGGGGGGATAAAGCGCTTTGTTCAGTGCAACAGCTTCGCGATAATCCGGCGATGACACCACGCCGGCCATTGCGGAGACGCTTTGCTGCTTGACGATCGCGAAGTTTTGCGCCGGAAACGCCGGATGCAGTTCTTCGTCCGCAAGCAGCGCGACGCCGCGATCGAACTCGTTCGAGAGCGCGGTCAATGAGAAGCTCGTTCCGGCTTCGACGTCTGCGGCGATGTCGTCCAGTTGCTTGCGCAGCTCGACGCGGCTGTAGGTCGCCGTTCCGAACGGAAAGAGCTGCGTTGCGATATCGGCAACGCCTTGTTCCTTCTTCGGTGCTTGAATCGCTTCGCTGGAAAGAATCGACCCTGAGACCACGACCGTGTGTGACACGCTTTCCGGAACGACGATGAGGCGCATGCCGTTCGAGAGCGTCTCATCGACGGGCGAAAGGCTCTGCTTCGGAACTTGGACGTTCTTGAACGCGTCGACGGCCCACGGCGGCAGCGGGTCGTGATGCTGCAACGTGAGTTTATTGCTCTCTTTCGCGATCGGCTCTTCGCTCGTTTGCGCTTCGCCGCCGTGTTTCGGTATCGCGGCAACCGTGATCGCGTGATCGAAGTTGAAGTCCGTCCGAAGGACTCTGTTCACGTCGTTCACCGTCACTGCTTGGATCTGCGCCGTCTCTTGGTCGGGTGAACTCAATCCGTATTTTGCGACCGCGTCGCTCCACGCAAACGCGAGATCTTCGATCGAATTTGCCTTGAATGCATCGCTCGCCACTTCGCGGCGCTTCTCGACCTCGACCAAATCCGCCGGGACGCCGTCCTTCTTGTACGCTTCGATCACCGACTTGAGTTCGTCGGCGACCGACTGCACGTTCGAACCGATCGGCGCAACACCGAGCAGCAGCGTGCCTGAGGCCTCCGGATGCGACTCGAGCGGCGCGACCTGCGCTTCGAGCAGTTTGCCGGAGACTTGCAGGTCGAAGAGCTTCGACCGTTCATCGTCGAGCACGTCGGTAAGAATCTGCGAGGCCGCGTAATCTTTGGAGTTCCACCCCGGCAGGCGGAACGCTACGCTCACGACGTCGACTGGGAGATTGCTGTCGATGGTCGCGGACGATTTCTTGACCGGGCGCAACACCACGCGCGAGCGCGCGGGAAGCGGCGTCGATTTGAAGCGGCTGAAATACTTCTTCACTTCCGCAATCGTCGAAGATCCGTCGACGTCGCCTGTAATGACGTACACCGCGTTGTTCGGATGGTACCAGCTGTTGTAGAACGCATGCAGCTTCTCGCTGTCGATGACGTGCTGGAAGCCGTCGATCGTGCCTAAGCCGTTCTTTTGATACGGCGTGCCGGCGTAAAGCGCGTCGCTGACTTTGAAGAGCAAACGCCACTGCCAGTTGCTTTGATCTTGCGTCACTTCTTGCGTGATCGCGTTCTTCTCGATGTTCCAGTCCTTTTGCGAGAGGTACGCGTCGCGCATGCGCGAGGCTTCCATCCGCAAGATCAGATCGAGATACTGGGACGGCGCCGAAAAGAAGTACTGTGTGATCTCCGCCTCGGTGTCCGCGTCGTTGTTGCCGCCCAAGAGCTCGCTAATGTCCGAGAGCTGTGACTCCGAGAGCGTGGGACTGCCGCGGAACATCATGTGCTCGAGCGCGTGCGCCTGACCGGCATACTGCTGCTCGTTCGATCCGACTTTATAATTGAGGACTGCGGTGACGACCGGCGCAAGCGGATCGTGCACGACCACGACTTGCAAGCCGTTCGGGAGGGTCGCACGCGTTACGCCGAGCGCCGCCGTATCTACGGATTCGGCGTGCGACGCACCGGCTGCGCCGAGCACGAACGCTAGTATTGATAACACCAGCCGAAGGTAACGCATGGCTTCCCTATCTTCTCGGTCACGATGAAAGAACGAGCGCGCGAGTCGTCGGTTGCCGCTCGAGCGCCGCGCGCAAACCTGCATGTTCCGGTTTGCGCAATCCCGGATCGTTTGCCAAGAGTGATTCAGCGACCCGCTTGGCTGCGCGATAGACGTCGATATCGCGGACGAGGTCGGCGATCCAGAGATCGGCAGCGCCCGACTGCGCGGTCCCCGCGAATTCACCCGCACCGCGGATGCGAAGATCTTCTTCTGCAATCCGAAAGCCGTCGGTCGATTCGGTGAGGATTTCCAAGCGCTCGCTTTCGACGTTGTCATCCGGATAGACGAGGACACAGAATGATTTTGCCGCTCCTCGTCCGACTCGTCCGCGCAGCTGATGCAACTGCGCGAGCCCGTACCGGTGGGCGTCGAGAATCACCATGACGCTTGCGTTCGGGACGTCGACGCCGACTTCCACGACGGTCGTCGCGAGCAGTACGTCGATCTCGCCGCGCGAGAAGCGGCCCATCACGTCATCCTTTTCCTTCGGGGTCAGGCGGCCGTGCAGCAGCCCGATCCGCAAGTCGGGAAACACGTCGCTTTTTAATCGCTCCGCTTCCGCGACGACGCTCGTCAATTCACTTTCTTCATCGATTGCGGGCGCAACAATGTACGCTTGATGGCCGAGCTCAACGTTTCCGCGGACGAATTCATAGACCTCATCGAGGCGGCTAACGCGTACGGCATAGGTTTCGATCGGCGTCCGACCCGGCGGCAGTTCATCGATCGTCGACGCGTCGAGATCGGCGTACACCGACTGCGCGAGCGTGCGCGGTATCGGGGTCGCCGTCATGTGGAGCGTGTGCGGCGCAGCGCCCTTTGCGCGCAGTCGCGCTCGCTGCTCGACACCGAAGCGATGTTGCTCGTCGATGATCACGAGACCCAGCCGCGCGAAGTCGACGCCTTCGGTCAATAGCGCATGCGTGCCAACCGCGAGCGCTGCTTCACCGCTCGCGATGCGTCCGACCGCGGCGTTGCGCGCACGGGCGCCTTGGCTGCCGAAGACGGCTTCGACCGGAATGCCGAACGGCAGGAGCAGCGGCGCGAGTTTCGCCGCATGTTGCGCGGCAAGAATCTCCGTCGGCGCCATGAGCGCAGACTGCACCCCGTTGCGCGCAGCAAGCACGATAGCCGCAGCAGCAACGAGTGTTTTTCCGCTCCCGACGTCGCCTTGAAGCAGACGATTCATCGGGACGTCGCGCGACATGTCGTTCCAAATTTCGCCGATCACGCGGCGCTGCGCGCCGGTCAACGGAAACGGGAGTGCCGTTTCGAACTCATCGAGCAGCGACGGCGGCACCTTCAACGGATCGGCGTCGTGTTCGCGCTCGCGTTCCGCGCGACGCATCTCCGCCGCGGTTGCAAGCACGAGAAATTCCGTAAAAATAAAGCGTTCACGCGCCGCTTGCGCTTCTTCGGGTGTTGCCGGCGCGTGCACGGCGTGATATGCGCTCGCAAGCGTTCCGTACTTGCGATCGCGCGCGACGCCCGGCGGCAGCGGATCGTCGCCGGTAACGCCGATTAGCCGCGGCAGATTCTTTGCGACAACGCTCGCGATCTTTCGTGTCGGGAGATCCTTGCTCGCGCGATAGACGGGCACCATTTCGCCGTGATACGTCTCGCCGTCGCGCAGCTGTGAATACTGCGTCACGTTGAGCGCGGGCCCGGCGAGCGTCCGTTCCGTGCGACCGCGTACGAAGAGCCGCATCCCTTCACTAAAGCGTCCGATCACATAGCGGTTGCGACCGATCCACTTTGCCGTAAACTCGCCCGCGTCGTCGCGCAATCGAACTTCGACGATCTCGAGACCGCGAACGCGGCGCTCTTTCACCTGCGTAACGACGCCGACGGCATTTTCTTCACCGGCGTTCGTGCCGAGTTTATTCGACGGTGTCGGGAAGCGCAGATCGTCGTACCGAAACGGGATGTAGTCCAGCAGATCGCGTGCCGTATGAATGCCAAGGTCCCGAAAGAGCGGCGCAGACTTTGCGCCGACGCCTCCTAGAGACTCGATGGGCAAATCGTCGCTCACCGCAGACGCAACTCCAACTCGCTCGTCGGCTCGAAGCCGAAGCTTAAATACAGCGGACGCGCCATCTCGCTTGAGTGCAGCCGCACGGAATAGCATTGGCGTTCGCGCGCCCAGCCGATTGCCGCTTCCGTCAACGCACGCGCGATACCGCGCTGCCGATACACGGGTTTGACGAAGACGCCGTGCAACATCGCGTAGGTTCTGCCGAGCACGGCCGTCCGATAGTGTTCCCCGATGTACGTAATACACATCCCGATTGCTGCTGCGCCGTCATAGGCGAGAAACAATTGAGCCCGGTCCAACGCTTGACGCTCCGTGAAGAACTCGCGGAAACGCTCGCGCCAGCCGGGACTGCTCTCGTCCCACGGCGCCGATTCATGCGAATCGCGCGACATTTCCGCGCGCAGGTCGAGTGCCGCCTCGTACTCGTCGAGTCCGGCAGCAACGATACGAACGCTCATGCCGTCGCCGCCGAAAGCGAGCGCAAGCGATCGTAGGCGTCGCGCACGTGTGGCACGGGCACGTTGAGGCGTCCGGCAAGTTCCGCCACGGCGCCGACGATCGGATCGAGTTCGAGCGGACGTCCCGCCAGATAATCCTGGAGCATCGACGTTCGCACGTCAGCCAATCGCTGCGCGTACTCGATGCGCGCCTCGATATCGACGTCCTCAACCACGCCGAGTGCCTGCCCGACGGCAAGCGCTTCTTGCATCAGCGTCCGCACCTCTTCACGTGTCGGCCCACGTTCGAGCATTTGACGGATCGTAAGTTCGTGGAGCGTGCTGACGGGATTGAGGCCCACGTTATTGACGAGTTTCAACCAAACACTTCGACGAATGTTCTCGTCGACTTCCGGAGTCAGTTCGGCAGATGTGAAGGCCGAAACCAACGACGCGACGCGCTCGGTAGTCCCGCCGCCCGGTGCGCCAAAGGCGTAGCGCATACCGCCGCTTTGGTGAATCTTTCCCGGTTCGACGATATGTCCCGATACGTGCACGACCGCGCCGGCAATACGCTCGTCGGGAAAGAGCGCGGCGATGCGCCCGCCGGGGTCGACCGACTCGAGCGACGGTGTGCGCACGAACCAAAACGGCACGCCGTTTTGCAACGTCACGACCGTCGCGTCCGTCTGCGCGACGGCAGCAAGTTGCGGCAATAGCTCGGGATACTGATGCGCTTTGAAGGTCAGCAAGACCGCGTCGAACTCGCCGAGGGTGCGCAAGTCATAGCTCGCCTCGACTCGCGCGGTAAACGGGCCCAGATCGCTGTGGACCAGCGTGATGCCTCTGCGCCGGATGACGTCAAGATGTGCGCCGCGCGCGACGACGGCGACGTCCGCGCCTGCACGGGCGAGTGCGGCGGCAATGAATCCGCCGATCGCTCCCGCTCCCACTACCAAGATTCTCATCTTTAAAAATTGGAGGCGACGGGCAGATTCGAACTGCCGGATGGGGCTTTTGCAGAGCCCTGCCTTACCACTTGGCTACGTCGCCGTTGGAGCGGGTAGTGGGAATCGAACCCACGCATCAACCTTGGGAAGGTCGCAGGCTACCATTACATCATACCCGCGCACGATCCATCAGCAGCCCGCCCGATTCGTTGCAGGCTACAACCCGTCCTTTGGGTGAACGGTTGAGCTGTGTCGTGGGTCTACAGCCTACCCCTTTGGGTTGCAACCATCGTCTTTATCGGCGGGTGTTGCTTGCTTTCCGCAGCGGGCCTGTACGTCGTCCGCAAGCGATATTCGCGCGCCGACGGCTTCACGCATAACGACGTCGCCGGCCCGATCATGGGGACGGTCGGCACGGTGCTCGCGGTTCTATTGACGTTCATGGTCGTCACCGTGTGGCAGGAGTGGGATGCAGCCGCGCAAGGTGCGGATACGGAAGCCGCGGAGCTCTCCGATTTGTATCACGAAAGCTACGCGCTGCCGGCCAGCGTCGGCACGCCGCTTCGCGCGAAAGTTCTCACGTACATGCACCTCGTACTCGACGACGAGTGGCCGCTGATGAAAGTCGGCCTGCAAAGTCGTGCGGCCGAAAAAACCGCGATTGAGATCGTCAACACCGTCG
Source organism: Vulcanimicrobiota bacterium (assembly GCA_019232905.1). Lineage (GTDB taxonomy): Bacteria > Vulcanimicrobiota > Vulcanimicrobiia > Vulcanimicrobiales > Vulcanimicrobiaceae > JAMXLG01. Next base: position 15,390 of record JAFANA010000085.1, on the reverse strand, counting down.
AAATGTATCCGCCGGTGACGATGGGAGAGCAGACCGCGCAAGCCGATGCGCTCACGCACGCCCACAATTTTCTCGACGCGCGGCGCACGCGTCTGTTCAACAATGCGGAATCCGTACCGGCCCTGGTGTGGGCGATGATGATTCTCGTCGCCGCTATCACGATTAGCTTTTCCTATTTCTTTCGCGTTGCGAGCGCCCGCGCGCACCTGCTGATGATTCTGGCGCTCGCCGCGGTCGTCGGCGCAACGTTCCTGATGATTGCCGAGCTCGACTTGCCGTTCCGTGGTCCGCTCCAAATCCCGCCGAGCGGCTTCGTGAGTGCGATCGGTCGCCTAACGGCGCTGCATTAACTTAAAATATTCACCGAGCGCGCCAAGATCAACGCCACAGTGATGAACGATATCAGCGACTCGATGAGCATGAGCATCTTCGCGATGTGCGTCAGCGGCATCACGTCCGTCGGGCTGAACGCGAGCGCGTTGGTGAACGACAAGTAGACGTAATCGAGAAACATCGGCCGCCAAGTCGGCAGAACGCACCGCGCATGTGTCTGCAGCAGCGTTATTTGCGGAAATAGGAAATCCGCTTGTGAGTCGACGACCGACGCGACGCCTTCGCGGATCTCGACGCCGCCTTCGTCGATCTCCCAGAACCACAGCGCGAAGACGATCACGTTCGTACACCAGATGAGTGCGCCGGACTGCAGCAGATCGGCAGCGCTGAGTCCATGATGTTTCGTATGCGGGTTGATCAGGTCGTTGACGAGCAGAATCACCGACATGATGTTGAAGAAATTGAGGATCGCAATCAACGTTATTGCTGCGGTACTGCGAACGTTGCGCGCCATCCGTCCACCGAAAAACAGCAACGGTAGGAGCAGCGCACCGACGAGCACGGGCGCGACCCAAGCCGGACCGAACGTCAGTTTTGGAGGCAGGCGCTCGTACAGCACCAGCGCGATGACGATTGCAAGGGCGGGATGCCAACGCGGTTCCGGTTTCACGAACCGCGTTTTCGCGCAGCAACCCCTTCCTACCGCTTCGCGTTCATACCGGTATGGCTACTGATTTTCGCGATGGTAAGACGTTCCCGCGCCGCGGACGGGAACCAATGGGCGATGCCCTGTGGCTCGCGCGTGTCTATGACAAGGCCCGTGCCGCAGCGGCGGGAACGATCTATGACTACATCTATCCGTGTCCGATGGATCGAGGCGTGATGGAACGTTGGGGAATAACGCCCGACGAATTCGATGCGGCGATTCGTTCGCACACCACGGACGAGGCGATTCGCGCGTGGCTTGCGCAGCGCGCGCCCGCCGATCGCATTCGTGCCGCCAACGACTGGCTTCTCAATGAAAAACAGGAGAACTTGGACCGGCAAGATGCCGAGGAAGGGGTAACGGTTTGAGCGAGACGATCGAGTTCACGCGGCCGGACGGCCAGCGCGCCCCAGGATATTTCACGACGGACGCGAGCGTCTCTGATGCGCCCGGCGTCGTCATGATCGAAGAATGGTGGGGCGTCACCGACACGATCCAGCAGATGGCCGATAAACTCGCGAACGCGGGATTCCGCGTGCTCGTTCCAGATCTCTTCCGCGGCCGCAAAGCGGTCGTTCCGGACGAAGCAAACCATTTGGTCGAAGGCCTGGACTTCGGCGACGCCGCCAATCAAGATATTCGCGGCGCCGTGCAATATCTGAAATCCACGGGTTCGAAAAAGGTCGCCGTTCTCGGGTTTTGCATGGGCGGCGCTCTCGCGTTGCTTGCCGCAATGCACGATCCGGAGATCGACGCCGTCGTCACGTTTTACGGTGTGACGCCGCCGGAAGCGGGCGACGTCGGGAAAATTGCCGTTCCGGTTCAGGGCCATTGGGCGGAACACGACGACTTTGCAAGTCCGCAAGCCGTCAGTCGCATCGAGGCGCGCTTCAAAGAAGCTGGCGTATCACACGAGTTTTATCGCTACGATGCGAAGCACGGATTCAACAACCCGAATCCGATCGGTCAGGCGGGACTCGGCAACTACGACGAAGCGGCCGATACGCAGTCGTGGTCCCGCGCAATCGATTTTCTACGGAAACAGCTGCAATAGCAGCGATCGAGTCTAGTGCGAGAACAGCGTGCCCGCATTGACGGGCACGCTGCGCAGCGCACCCTGTTCGAGTCCCCACTTCTTCAGTAGCTTGTCGTAGGTTCCGTCGGCGATGACGGATTGCAATGCGGCGATCACGCGTTGACGCAGCGCCGGATTGTTCTTCGACACGATGATACCGTACGGAACGAGCGCGAACTGGCGTCCGGCCACTTCGTACTTGTGATCGTTCGTTTTTGCGAGGTACGCCACAACCGGATAATCCGTGACGTGCACGTCGGAGTTACCGGCAGCGAACAACTTGAACGCGTCCGTATCCGTCGAAAACGCGCTCAGTTTGATCTCCGCAAGACCGACGTCCTTGCAGCGCTTCGACTGCTCTTCCAGCGCGGCTTCCTGCGAAGTGCCTTTCTGGACGTCGACGCGGAGTCCGCACAGCGCGCCGAGATCGAAAACGTGTTTAGGGTTGCCGGCGGGCACGAGCATGCCGCTTCCCGCGAGCATGTAGTCGATGAAATCGACTTGCGCTTCACGCGGACGCGTGTCGGAAAGCGCCGAGATCGCGAGATCGAACGAGCCCTTCTTGACGGCCGGGATGAGGTCGTCGAAGGTGTGGTTGGAGATGGCTACCGGCGAGCCGAGCTTCTCGGCAATCGCCGACGCGAGGTCTACGTCGAACCCGCGCAACTGATGCGAGCCCGAATAGAATTCCAGCGGCGCGTACGAGACGTCGGACCCAGCGCGCAGCGGTGCGCCCGCGGCTAGAGCCCGCGCGGCACACATGGAGAGAATGGCAGCGAGTATAAGGCTACTCGCGCGACGGGCAAATGCGCTCATGCAACGGTTATCGGCCGTCCGTTGCGCCTTTCTTTAGACCTTCACTACATCGAAGGACCCAGCGGCTACGCTTCTTTTACGTAAGGAAGGGACGAATATGAACGTTGTAGGCGACATTCGGGCCGGACTGGCCACGGCTCACAAGGATTGGGGATGGTTTATGGCCCTTGGCATCGCCTTGGTCGTGCTCGGCATCTTGGCAATCGTCTATGAAAGCAGCGCGACACTGGCATCCATCACCGCGCTCGGCATCATCATTCTAATCGCTGGGATCGCACAGATCGTCGCCGTGTTTCAATCGCGAAACGCGGGACACATCATTCTATACCTGCTCTTCGGGGCGCTGGAAATCTTCGTCGGCTTCTCGCTGATCCGGTATCCCCTCGCGGGAACACTGACCGTGACGCTGTTGCTTTCCGTGTACCTCGTGTTTGCCGGGATCTTTCGCTTCGTCTACGCGCTGTGGGCACAATTCCCGCAATACGGGTGGGCGGTCTTTAGCGGTATCATCTCGGTCATTCTCGGCGTGCTGCTGTGGATGCAGTGGCCGTTTTCCGCATTGTGGTTTATCGGCTTTGCGGTCGGCCTGAGTTTCATCTTCGCGGGCATCGCGTGGTGCGGCTTCGCAATGAAGCTCCGCGCACTCCCCGCCTAAAACGCCGAAAGCCCCGCAAAACGCGGGGCTTTCGTTTGTACAATCCTCAGGTTGCGCCTTTTCCAGCGAATCGCTCTAGGTAGGTGGCCGCCGACGCGAAGCGCGTGGGGTCCTCATCGAACATCCCGATTGCCGTGTTGCATCCGTTACAGAGTAGGCCGCGTACCGTTCCTGTCGCATGATCATGATCGACGCACAGATACTGTAAAAACCGGACATCATAGCGCGCGCGCTTCGCGGAAACGCACTCTTGCCAAGGCCTCAAACAGATCGCGCAGCAGCCCTTTTGCAGCTGCAACAAGTCTTGCAACTCTTTTAGGGAGATGCCGTATTTGCGCAGGACATATGACCGACGCTGGTTCTCGCGCCGAGTTTCGCTTGTGCGATAGTACTCACGGAGCCAGCGGTTATGGCAGGTAGTGCAGCGCGTCGCTCCATTTGCGATGACAATTTTCGTCCCACCGCACTTCTGGCACGTCAGAGAGCGTTGCCTTCCCATCGAAAGCTCGTTCGCCAAGTAAACAGGCGAGCCCGCCAAGGAACGGCGGGCTCGTGAAATGTGCCAAGGGCGAGAATCGAACTCGCGACACCGCACTTTTCAGGCGCGTGCTCTACCGACTGAGCTACCTTGGCGAAACGGTCGTTGGCGACCGGGCCTGATTCTAGGCGGCGGAGCCGGTACCTTTCGGATTTTTGTCGCTAGAGGTGCAGTTTTTCGGCTAACCATGCAAGCCGGTCTTGCGCCGCGGCGGGTGTGGCGAGCGAATGATCGACATCGTAGATTGCCATCGTTCGCGGGAGGGGTGCGGCTTCGAAAAACGCGAGTTCGCGGTCGGGCGTGACGTAGCGGTCGCGCGAGCTGAATTGAAACAGGAACGCGCGAGCTTTCGACCGTGCGAGATAGTTTCCAGGATCGAGCGGTGCCATCTGCGCGATATAGCCCTGCACGTCGGGCGGCTTTTGTCCGAGCAAATACCATTCCGAGAACGACGTGGTTCCGGCCATCAACACGTACCATTGCGGACGCCCATCGATGCCGGCGAGCACGGCACCGTACATCGATCCGAAATCGTGACCAACGTACGCGATCCGGTTTGCATCGACATTCGGTAGTGTCAACAGTGCATCGAGCGATCGTCGCAAGTCGACGACTTGTTCGATCGACCGCTCGTAATCGGTTTGCGTCGACCGCCCTTTTTCGAACCAGTCCTTCTGCGACCACATCGCGTCGATCAGCAATGACGTCACGCCGCGACGAGCGAGATACGCAGCATCGCTTTGGAACTCCGTGTGGTTCGTTGTCGCTTCATCACCCAGCCAATGCACGAATAGGACAACCGGATGCATAGCGTTTCCGTTGCCTTCTACGATCATGCCGTGAACGATACGACCGCCGGCCGATGCGAAACGTATCGTTCGCATCGCGACGCCATCGTGCGGCGTCGCCATTCCGTAGACCGCATGCAGCGGCGCCTTCGAATCGTAGGCGAATGCCGAGGCGTCGAGCGCCGCAGCAAGCGTCAGGGCGAGAAGCATGTTCGCTATTCCTTAAAGTCGACGGTGAACAGATAGTCGCCGCGAACGGCAATACAGTTGCGAATTTCCGCTCGGTATGTCGATTCTCGTGCGGCACGAAGCGCCTCGCGGTCGAGCAATACATTTCCGGCGGTACGATAGATTTGCACTGCTTCTACCGTACCATCAGGTTGAAGAGTCACGCGCACTTGCGCTTGCGCGTCGACATCGGTACCGGCTTCATCAGGAACGGACGGTGAAACGACGTTGATGGTCGCCGCGGATGCATTCGGAACCGAACAGGCGGGCTTCGGAGTCGGTGTCGGCTCGAGCGTTTCCGGTGCGGTGCTAGCGACCGGCCCGACCGGTTCCGGCGTCGCATCGCTTGCGATTCCACGCAACGCGGGTTCCGACGGGCCACGCGCGCCATGCGAATCAACGCGCGGCGGCGCAAAATCAGTCTGCAAACGGTTTTGCGGAGGTGATTTTGCGCTCGGCGGTTTCGTGGCAGCGGGTGTCGGTGTCGGCGGAGGCGGCGTGTGTATCACGATAATGTGAATTTGCGACGGCTGCTGTTCCGGCGCGGCTTCTACTGAGTGAATCGGTCTGATCACGGCGGCGAAAACGAGATGAATAAGCAGCGAAAGTGCGAGAGCAGCGGTGAGAACTCGACTGCAAGTTTTCGTCATGACCGTCCAATGCGAGAGCCGTCACGATTGTGACGAAGACGGTCAAACAGCCGGTTTATCGGCTCCTATATTTGGTGTGGGACCGCAGCCTCTTTTACCGCTTATGCAGCAGCGACAGAATCAATGTATTGAGGCCGCGCAGTATTTCGGCGCGCCTTCGGTACTTCATTCTGGAGGGGTGAGCGATGAGCTCGAACATACGTCGCATCAAGGCAGTTGTCTGTTGCGCGATCTTGGCTGCGTCGGCCGCATGTTCCGGACAAAGCGGGATGACGCCGAGCGGCGAAACACCGGGCGGTGGGAGTGTGACCGCGCCTGCGCAAGTGTCCAAGAGCGCGACCGTCAGCAAAAAACCGCAACTAAATCTTCCGCAAAGTGCGTTTTTGAAGAGCGGATCTCCGAACCCGCTCGTGAAGGCGCGAGCGCTGCACGCTAGCGCCGTGCAAAAGCGCCCGATGGGCGCACCTGTCTGCCTCTCGATTGCGAGCGGCAACTTCGCCGGATTTACGGCGGCCGTCATTCTGACTGGAACGCAAGTGCAAACAACCGATGTTGACGGCACCGGGTGCGATATCGGCATTTATGCCGCGCCCGGAGCAAATGCGGTCGTCGACAGCATTAACATTCGCAACGCCAACGCTTTCCTCGTCGTCGTTGACGAGGGCGCGGCGCTGCGCATTGGCAATACAGACTTTTACAACGACGCCAATCCCGCATTCGAAACAATTCTTTCGTACGGAACCTTCAAACTCTTCGGTTCGACCGTACGGCACGACGGCTTCGAGGCTGCGGTCGATGTCGAGGACGGTACGACGACCATTCGGAACTCGACGGTGCGCTTCGGCATAGATCAAGTGGGCGTCATCGTGAATGGCGGAACGGCGGATATCAATAATTCGGATGTCCTCTACAAGCCGCTCGTAACCGTCGGCGACTTCATCTTACCGATCGCCGTTCTCTCCGAGATCTTCTTGCTTCCGAACAGCACGGCGAATGTGAGAAACGAAACGATCCGGATCGGAGACGGGGGTGCCGGCGTGATCTATTCCTTCGGCGCCGGCGGAGAGGTCCATAACTCGCTCATCAACGGCCCGAACGCCTTATACGGAATCCGCCTCATCGATCAGGCGCCAGTGAAAATTGACGACACCACGATTCGCATGACGGGCGCAAGCCGAGGCATTTATGAGTCGTGCGACACGGTCTTCCCAAGCTGCGCTCCATTTACGATTGCGAACTCGACGTCGAGCGGTGACGGAAACGTCGGGTCGATCGGATATGGGTTCTTCAGCCCGGGTTTCACGCTTTACCAGGATGTCTCACGCCGCAACGGCACGGGCTACATTACGTATTGCGTCCCGGGATTCAATACGCTCACCGATCTGACAACGTTCCTCGCAGCCGGCGGCAACATTGCTCGCCACTCGACCGTCGCCGACGCAGCGGTCATTACCAATCCCGCGAACTGCGTACCGCCATTCCCGTAATCGAACGTCTACGCATTCGGCTACACGAAGCCCCGATGATAGCATCGGGGCTTCGTTGCGAAACAGGTTGACCGTGTTACGCGTATGTTGCAGTAGGATTCTCTTGGGAGGACCGGACATGTCTTCCATTTCACGTACCGTGCGCATCGCGACAGAAAAGCCGGAGGTTTCTCTTCTCTATCTCTACTTGCTGCGTGGTGCATACTTGCTGCTCGCGATCGGCCTAGGCTCGACGGTCTGGCCGACGATCGTTCACCATGGCACCTGGACGCTGTGGCAAGGCGTTGGAAAGAGCTTCCTCGGCGCTATATCGCTCCTGGCCTTTCTCGGACTCCGCTATCCGGTGAAGATGCTGCCGCTCTTGTTCTTCGAAATCACCTGGAAAGCGATATGGCTCCTTGCAGTACCGCTTCCGATGGCCTTAGCGCATACGCCGATCGATGCCGACACGGCAGAAACGCTCCAGGAGTGCACCTTAGCGGTCGTGTTTCTCTTCGCGATTCCTTGGCGCTACGTGGTTACGACATTCGTACTCGCTCGCGGAGACCGCTGGAGATAGCGCCACGTGCGCGCTATAAAGAATCATGGGATCGGCGCGCGCCTGGGCAATCGGCATCTGTGCAATCGGATTGGTCTGCTGGGTGTTTGTGTTCGCCGCGCCGTTCCTCAACTTCACGACGCGATACGGCTGGACGCTTAACACCACAGGTCCGTATTCGTTAACCGTCCTCTCCGTAAGAGGCGGCAGCTCCGCTGACAAAGCCGGTGTTCGCGCCGGGGACGTTATCGACGTTCGCGATAACTCATTCGCTACGCGATACTACGCCTACGAGATCATCGCTAATCGCCCGATTCACGTGACGCTCCAGCGTGGAAACTCGACGTACACAACAGTCGTACGCGTTCGGCACGTTCCACGAGAATGGGACGCGTGGATGTGGGTCGGCTTCTCGCTTCTCGGGCTGATCGTTGCACTCGTCATCGTGTTGCGCAACCCGTCAACCTCCGCACCGCTGGTGTCGCTCGCAATCGCCGGCTTCGTCACATCGCAGCTCCTGAGCGATGATATTTGGCCGTGGCCGGTGCCCGGGTTTTTGATGATAACCGCCGGCAATTGCCTCGTCGCCCTCGTGCCGGCTTTTGTGGCTGCCTTCGCTTCACAGACAAGTCTTCCGCTCTCGCGGATTCGTCGGGCTGTGCTGATATCGACATACGGCCTCTGTGCGCTCTGGGTGCTGCTCGAGCTCACCTTTGCGGTGAGTCTTTCAACGCTATGGATCGCGCCGTTTTCTTCCGTGCTCAGTAGGGGACGAGTCGACGTGCCGGTGCTTTCAGGCGCGAGTGCTCTTCTCTCGTGCATTCTTGCGGCTTCGGCGGCAAACGGTGAATTGCGCGCGCGCTTACGGTTAGCCGGCGCCGCGTTCGCAGTCATCCTGTTCGTCGCGTGCGCAGGTAATTTTATTTCGAACATCCCCGGGTCGGGACTCAGCGGCACGGCGGTGTTCCTTCTATGGAACATTCTTTCGGTTCTAGCGCCGTTCGGACTTTGGTACGCAATTTTTCGCAGACGTCTGGTCGACATCGGGTTCGTACTCAATCGCGCCGTCGTGTTTGCCGGCGTCTCAATCGCCGTCGTGAGTATCTTCGAAATCGTCCAGTGGGCGCTCGGCAAATGGTTCGAAACCGCGAATCACGTCACCAACGTAAGCGCCGGCATTGCCTTGGCGCTCGCCCTCGGTCTCTCGTTGCGCTTCATCCACCGGCAGGTCGATGTTTTTGTCGACACGGTGTTTTTCCGAAAACGGCATCTGAACGAAATTGCGCTACGCGAGTTCGCAGAGGAAGCGGCGTTTGTCACCGATGAAGATGCGCTTCTCGATCGAACGATCGCCGAGATTTCGAACCACTCCGACGCGAGTGCCGTATCGTTGCTTCTGCAGCGCGGCGAGCAGTATGGTGTCGCGCGCAGTTCCAACGGGACTACGTGCAGCATTCTCAACGATGATCCGGCACTGGCCGCGATGCGCACGTCGCGCCGGCCCGTCGAGATCGCCCGCTACGCGACCGTACTCACCGGCGAGTTTGCGTTTCCGCTGTTGGCACGCGGTCAAGTGATCGGTATCCTCGTGTGCGGGTCGAAGCGCACCGGCGAGGCGTACGCGCCGGACGAATTCGATGCCATCAAAACCGTCGCGCACGATGTCGGCATGGCACTCGGCACGTACGAGCATCTGTAAAAGCCGAGTCGCCCAAACGAGCGTTTGCCGCTCGAAATGCTTCCATAGCCATTGCTCGAAATAAGGCGATACGTGGCTGAGTCACCTCATGGTCCGCACCGAACCGCGTCTTTCTGGGTTGATCTCGCTGTTGCGCTTGCCGCATTGTGCGTTTCTGCGGCGTCGCTGTGGGTCGCATTGCGAACCGATCGCACGCAGGAACGTTTGCTTGCAGCGAGCGTTTGGCCCGTGTTGCAATTCGTCACGAGCGATTACGTCGAGACGAACGATCCGACGCGGACGCGCAATGTCGTTCGCTTTACAGTAACAAACGCCGGCGTCGGTCCGGCGACCCTGCAATGGTTCGACGCGTATTACCGCGGGCGGCCCATCGCCGACACGATCTCGTTTCTTCGCCAATGCTGCGACCGCAGCAATAGCCAATTTCTCGCGCGCACGAAGGTCAGCAACTACATGCAAGGCCGCGTGCTCGCGGCTCGCGAGACGATTCACTTCATCGAGGTCCCACGTAACCCGAGCAATGCCACAGCGTACGCGATCTTGGTGAACGAACGGCTGAACGTCTATATCCGAACCTGTTATTGCTCCGTGCTCGATGAGTGCTGGCTCTTCGATTCTCGCCGAATCAAGCCCGTCAGTGTGGGCAAGGAGTGTCCGCCGGGGGAACGTCCGCTCTTTCAAGGTTGAGGACGGAGTCCGAGTTTCTCCGCCCGGCGTTAGAAACAGCGCAGAATAATGCTACGATTCATCTAGCATCCGTTGGAGTTTCGTATATGAAGATGACATTACACTTCAAAAAGTGGACTTTGTTCTCGCTGGCAATTTCAATTTCACTGATGCTGACGGTAGGCAACGGCATGGCAGAAATGACCGGCAAAGGCTCGGACGCAACATACATCGCGCAAGTCACGAAAGCTGCACCCGCCTCCGTCGTACAAGGCGCAACGATCGTCCAAATTCAAAAGGACGGTTCGATGCGCACCGTTCGACCGGGGTCAAATGGATTTACGTGTATGATGCTCGATCCTAAGACGCCGATGTGCGCCGATAAGAACGCGATGGCTTGGATGCACGCCTTGATGACAAAAACGGCTCCGCCGGATCAGAGCGGTTTCATGTACATGTTGGGTGGTGACGACGGCGCGAGCAATACGGATCCGTATGCAACGGCGGCGACTGCCACAAATCACTGGGTAACGACCGGGCCGCACGTAATGATCGTTGGCCCGAGCGTGAAAACGATGGGCTACCCGGCGACGGCAGACGCTGACCCCTCTCGTCCATACGTGATGTGGGCTGACACGCCGTACGCGCATTTAATGATTCCCGTAGGCGGTAAGCCGTAGCCCTGTGGTGATTGAACCATGAGAGGCTTCCTAGAATCTCGAGTATTCGGTGCGATTATCGCACTCGCCGCGTTGACCGTTGCGCTGGTCGCATGCGGCAGGTCGTTCGGCCCCGCTACATCGGCGCCGACGGAAGCTGCACAACAATCGTTCGCGGACACGACGCAAAACCCCAACGCTGTGCCGACACCGGTATGCGCCGCGGAACCGCTGCCCGGAACGTATACAAGTCTCGATGCGTTTGGCTCCGTCAAGGGCTCGACGTTCACATTCAAGCACGGCGCGAGTATTTGGGAGCGCGGCGTATATACAGCAGGCACTACCGTGCCGACGCCCGGGCCGACTCCGCCCGTTGGTCAGAAAGTGTACATCTATCAGGGCACGTTTGCGCTCAAACACAACAAAGTGATTGAAACAACCGGCTGCGCGACGCTCATCGCGACGCAAGATGGGTCGCCGCTAAAGATTAGAAATGCACCGGTCGGCGCGAACGCATTTACGACAGCATCGCCGCGATTCACCAAACATATTCATTTCCTGCTCGCCCGCGTCGGCGCCGTCGCGTCACTGTCGCTCACGACGCTATCCTCAAAAGGCGGGAAGGGAACATTCACGCTAGACGACGGGTCATCCGGAACGATTACGCTGATTCGACGAATCAGTTATCCCTACTTGTTACCTCTCGAAGTACCTAACTAGCAGCTGTAACGAAGCGGGGTATCTCATGTTCTTCCGCCTTCTCGTAGCTATCAGCATTTTCGTTTTTGCCGGTTGCGCGCAGTCTCGGCAAATAGCGTTGCCTCCGGATCTCGGCAACAATCCCACAGCTGTAGGAGGAGAGCGGTTTCCGTCGATTTTGCACGTAGTTCCCCTTGCGGAATTTCGCGGTGGTCCTTACGGAGGCACGTCGCTCGCGAACGTCAGCGGAAGCGTTGGCGGACTGGTTGGGAATCCGAGCAAAGCGCTCTTCGGCGTGATGCAGTCCGGAGGAAACTCGACAAACTGCGGTGTCGTATACGAACTCGTTCCGCAGTCGGGCGGAACGTACCGCGAAATAGTGTTGCACACATTTTCCGCCGAACTGGACGGCTGCGTCCCCTTCGCCGGACTCACCATTGACCGAACTGGCTCGCTCTATGGAACGACCGTGGCCGGCGGCGGTCCGCAGGCGGTCGGGACCGTGTTCAAGCTCACACCTTCAGCGGCTGGCTATGCGTACAAAGTCATCCATCGCTTTTGCTGCTTCGGTCCGGATGGAGCTCAACCCGAATCGCCGTTGCTGATTGATGCCACCGGTGCGCTTTACGGAACGACATATTCAGGCGGACTTTACCACTGTCCAATCTATCCGCAACACTACACTTGCGGACTCGTCTATAAATTGACTCCGTCCGGATCCGACTACGTCGAGAGTGTTTTGTATCGCTTCACTGGCGGCCGCGATGGGGCAAACCCGCAAGCCGGCGTGATCGCCGATACCGACGGTGACCTCTTCGGCACAACAGAATACGGAGGTGACCTCAACATAACGTATGGCGTTGGTACGGCGTTTAAGCTTATTCGCGCAGGCGCCGGTTACGCGGAGCGTACATTGCACATCTTCGGAATAAACGACGACAATGCGGCGAGACCGAATGCCCTCGTTGCCGATGGAACAGGCGCCCTTTATGGGACGACCACGTACGGCGGCGCTTCCGGCGCGGGATTAATCTTCAAACTCACTCCGTCAGGAAGCGCATACGTTGAGAGAACCGTTCACGCGTTTGATGGTAGCGATGGGCGTCTGCCCCTTTCGCCTCTAACGATACGTTCAGGCGTGTTTTATGGGTCGACCTATTCGGGTGGTACCGGGTGTTCCGGTAACAGCGGTTGCGGCGTACTGTATTCTGTTGCTCCGTCGGGAGCGTCGTTTCAAGTACTCTATCGATTCGACGGGAGAGCACTAGGGAGTTCGCCCGCAGGCCCACTCTTTCTCGCGAGTGGTTCGTTCTACGGAACAACTTTATTCGGAGGCAGCACGGGAAACGGCGCCGCGTACAGGCTGACGCCATAGGACCCGCCGCTTGGTTGTTTTCGGCCGACGGTCTTCAGGAAAAAGAAGCCCCTCGATCTCTCGAGGGGCCTCTTCAAATGGCGACGCTGGTGGGGCTCGAACCCATGACCTCCGCCGTGACAGGGCGGCGCTCTAACCAACTGAGCTACAGCGCCACGTCGCGCCTTTTTTCTCTTCTTACCGTACTTACTTCGAACCTTACCGAGATGGTGGGCACGGTTGGGATTGAACCAACGACCCCCCGCGTGTGAAGCGGATGCTCTCCCACTGAGCTACGCGCCCGAAGTGCCCAACCACGATTGGACAAGGTGGGAGTTTATCCTATCAGAGGGCATGTTGTCCAGCGCCTTCGGTAGAACCGCCCGAAGCGATGCTCGAAGGATTCCCTCTCATCTCACGCTTTACCGTGCCGTTCTCCGACGTCGACATGATGCGGCACGTCAATAATGTTTCCTATATTCGCTGGTGTGAGGCGATTCGCGCCGAGTACTTCGCCGAAGTGATGAAGGAACCGATCAACGGCGAGCGCGGCATGATTCAGGCGAACATTCAGTTCACCTACGAACGGGAGCTCCACTATCGCGAAGCGGTCGCGATCGGCATTAGGGTCTCGCGCGTGGGAACGAAGTCGTGGGATTTTGCCTATGAGATCTGGAGCGAGAGCGACGGCGTGCGCGTTGCGCACGGCACCACGACCGTTGTTGCATACGACTTCATCAATCGGGCAACGATCGTCATCCCGCAGCAATGGCGCGACGACATCGCGCGGTATGAGGCGGGACCGCAACGCACGTACGTATGATCCTCGCACTTGCGTTCACGGGATCGCTTGCCGCACAAGCGCCGTTTTCAACGGGCCTCACCGATGTTTACGCGTACGCTGGCCGGCAGGCAGCCGTCGCATTCGTCGCGGCGGAGCGAGCCGATCCGAGTTCCGTGCTCGCCTACTGGGGAGAGGCGCTTGCACGTGGGACCGATCTCAACAACGGCCTCACCGCGACGCGGTTCGCTGCTTCGCAAGCGGCGATCGTGAAGGCCGCCCCGTATCTGTCCCTTGCGTCAGCGCCGGATCGCGCGCTTGCCGACGCGGTGACGCAGCGCTACGCAGGGACGTATGCCGATCGCGATCGTGACGAGGTTGCGTATCGTTCGGCGATGGAGGAGTACGTCGCGTCGTATCCGAGCGATGACGACGGCGCGATGATCCTCGTCGAGGATCTTATGGAGCGCCACGGCATGAAGTGGAACGACGACGGGACGCCTGCGGACGACACTTCGGTAGAAATTCTCCGGTTGACGCAGACCGTGCTTGCGCGCAATCCGCAGCATCTTTTTGCCAATCATCTGTGCATCCACATCTATGACAACGCACCCGATCGAACGGCTGCAATTGCGTGCGCGCAACGATTGGATGCAATGACGTTCGTCGAACCGGAAGAGCACCTCGCGCATATGCCGGCCCATACGTGGATCGAACTTGGCGACGGCAAAGCTGCGTTGCAATCGAGCGCACGCGCATGGGCATTGCATCCGGTCGACTACGCGGAGCACGATGCATACGTGGGCCTTTCGGCAGCACTGTTGTGCGGCGACAGTGCGGGCGCCGCGACCTGGGCCGAACGGCTGGGCAAACTCGAAGGGACGCACCTGAATCTTTCACCACCGCCGTACATCGAACAGGCGCGCGCAGATGAAACTTCAGGAAAAATCAGCGACGCAATCGCGACATTACAACAACAAGTCCAAGCCCAGGCGTCAGTGACGGAGCTCGTTCCGTTTTACCCTGCAGACGAAGCCTTGGGGGCGCTTCTCGTACGAGCGGGCCAGTATGCTAAGGCACGCGACACATTTGCCGCGCTCCTCGCGCGTCATCCGCGGCGGCCGCGCGCGCTCTTCGGGATGAGCGTTGCACTCGATCGTTTGGGGGATCCCACCACCGCCCAGCACTATCGCGATGAATTCGCGCAGTACTGGGCCGGCGGTGATTTGACAATCAACGATTTCTAGTGCCGTCATGCTCGCGAGGCTCCGCGAAGCACGGCAGCGAGGTGTGCGAGCAGGTCGCTCGCATATTGTGCGCCGTCAGCCGCAATCACGCGGATGCTCGTACTTCGTGCGCTTTCGCACAGACGCGCCTGACGCGCGCGTTCTGCTGAAGCAAGAGCATCATCGTGACGTACACGGATTTCGGCTTCATGCCATAAGTCCATGATTGTCCTCGATTGTAAAAAATGTGATGAAAAGGAAAGGCCTCCGAGCGATACGCTGGAGGCCTTCTGAATCGAACGGGGTGCGCGAGTCTTATGTACGCGCGACGCTACAAGTTCGACATGAAGGCACAGCGGTAACGACTCCGCCTTGCGAGGGCACAAGCGAGCCGCGATTCATGGTGATTCCGAATCCGATCATTGTTTGTGCTCCTTTCATGCGATAAAAGTGGCGAGTGACAACTCTACCACGCTTGCCTTCCCGCCCGCA
>JAFANA010000021.1 GCA_019232905.1 Vulcanimicrobiota bacterium | reverse complement strand
GCCAGCCGTTCGCGATTGCCGCCTGAACCATTGAATATTCGCCGCTTACATTGTAAACGGCGATGGGCACGTCAAAGTTCTCGCGGGCCGCGCGCACGATGTCGAGGTACGGAAGGCCGGGCTTGACCATGATGAAATCGGCGCCTTCCTCGATGTCGAGGGCCATTTCGCGCAGCGCTTCCCGCGCGTTCGGCGGGTCCATTTGATAGGTGCGGCGATCGCCGAACTGCGGCGTCGAATCGGCAGCTTCGCGGAACGGGCCGTAGAAGGCCGACGCGTATTTTGCGCTATACGCCATGATCGCCGTGTCTTCGAACGAGCGCGCGTCGAGCGCGCTGCGAATCGCCTCGACACGGCCGTCCATCATGTCGGAGGGCGCAATAACGTCCACACCGGCTTCCGCATACGTGACTGCTGTTCTCACCAGCAAAGCAACAGTCGCGTCATTATCGACGTCGCCGCGCTCGTTGACGATGCCGCAATGCCCGTGATCGGTATATTCGCAGTTGCAGAGATCGGCGATGACGTACATCTCGGGAAGCGCCGCTTTGATCGCGCGAATCGCTTGCTGGACGACGCCGTTCGGATCGTAGTTGCTCGATGCAACGGCGTCTTTGAATTCCGGAATGCCGAAAAGCAGTACGCTGCGCACCCCGAGATCGAAGAGTTCGCGCGCCTCCGCAACAGCTCCGTCGACGGTAAAGCGCGATACGCCGGGCATCGATGAAATCGCACCGGCATCCGATGAGCGCGCGACGACGAAGAGCGGCTGCACGAGACGGTCGACGCGGACGTGATGTTCGCGCACGAGGGATCGAACGGCCGGCGTTCGGCGCAGACGGCGTGGACGAATATTCATCGATCGAGATGCTCCGCGATCATAGCAACGAACGCGTCGATCGACGCTTCGCCGGAGACAATATCGGGCTCGAAGCCCGCATCACGCGCCGCTGCGCCGGATTGCGGTCCCATTGCAGCGACGTGTGGGCGGCGCTCGTAACGCCGTAACACTTGCAGATATTCGCGCGCCGCATCGACCGAACCGCTAGACGGAAAAATGAGTAAATCGGGAACGCGCTCGTTCGGATCGGGACCATGCTCGCCGTCGCGAACCTCGACGACCTCCACGCCGCGCACGCGCAATTCGGCCGCAATGCGGCTTGGGCGGTCTTGCGTTCGCGGAAGAACGACAAGCTTCGGACGCTCGCGTTGCAATGCCGCGGTCAACATCTGCGCGAGTTCGATCCCCGCACCGCGCGCATCGCGGATCGTTGCCGCGGTCGTCACACGCTCGCGGATAACGGCGTTGCGCTCGAGTACCGCGTATGCTCCATCGACCATCAATCGTCCGTCGACGATACGCGCGTGAATGCCGAGTGGTGCATTGCAGCCCGCACGCAGCTCGCGAAGCGCGGCGCGTTCGGCGATGACGCAGAGCTCGGTCTCCGCATCGTTGACCGCCTCGCGAATCCGAGCCGCGATATCGGTTTTCTCGGCGAGCGTTTCGACCGCAAGTGCGCCTTGTCCGACGGCTGGTACCACGATGTCGGGAGCAAATGGGACCGTATGCGCTGCGCGCGCGTTCAACCGGTTGAGTCCGGCCATCGCCAGGACGATTGCGTCGTATTGGCCTTCGCGCAATTTGCGCAAGCGCGTGTCGACGTTGCCGCGTACGTCCTCGTATCGCAGATCGGGACGCTGCGCTTGCAGCAACGCGCGCCGTCGCAGGCTTGATGTTCCGACGACCGACCCGCTCGGCAGTTCTTCGAACCGCGCGAACCGCTCGCTGCAGAAGGCGTCGCGCGGATCTTCGCGCCGCGAAATCGCCGCGAGGGCCATATCGTGCGGCAGCACGGCGGGAAGATCCTTACATGAATGCACGGCGTAGTGCGCGCGTTCATCGCGGAGCGCAAGTTCGAGTTCTTTCACCCACACGTTGACGCTGCCGATGGCGGCGATCGGACGATCTTGCACGCGATCGCCGGTCGTCGTGACGTTGAGCAGCGTCGACGCGACGCCGTGCTCGGCAAGTCGCGCGGCAACGTAGCGGCTCTGCGTCATTGCAAGGGCGCTTGCGCGTGTGGCGCAGACGACGCTATGCGTCTCGATATGCGTGCCGCCGCGCATTCGCGCAACGGCTTCTTCAAGCTCGTGCTCGGCTTCGACGGGATTCATCGTTGCAAGCTCGGGGATCGGTCGCTCCGCCATCTCGCGCATCACCGCTGCGCGTTCGTCGGCATCCAAGACGGCGCGAGCATACACGCGCATGCGCGCGAGCGTACGCGCCGCAGCGTCGTACTCCGGTCCGAACCGCTCGCTAAGCTCGCGCGCGAGGCGTTTTGAAAATGCGGGCGTGCTCCCGCCCGAATCGATGCTGAACGTTAAGTCACCGACACGAACCGTCGCTTGCATCGTGAAGTCGCCGCGATTTGCGCCGGTCGCGTCGCTTGCGAGCACGCGTGCCGCCCGAGCGTCTGCGATCACGGCCGCGTTTACGGCATCGTCCCCGGTAGCGGCAATCACGAGGTCCATCCCGTCGAGATCGGCCGGCGCGTAGGCGCGCTCGATGCAACGGCCGCCTCGGACCTCGACGAGCGTGCGAAGACGCACGTCGATTGCCGGAGCGACGACGTCAAGGATCAAGCCGGCGTCTAGAAGCGTTTCGGCTTTGCGCAGGGCGACATTTCCGCCGCCAACGACAAGCGCGCGGCGGCCATCGAAGCGCAAGGCAATCGGAAGCATGGGGTTGCGGATGAATTCCCCGTCCACGCGCCAAACACCGTCCGCCTATATGGAGAGACCCGCGCGTGCGGCTTTTGTCGGTGCTATTATCGCTGCGCTCATTACGCTCCCCGGGCTGGGCGTCGGAACGCTTTGGGACAATAGCGAGACCGCCTACGGGGAGGTCGCTCGCGAGGTACTCCTGACGCATGACTGGGTCGTCATGCATCTCAACGGCGCTCCCTGGTACGTTCAGCCGCCGCTCTACTTCTGGATTGCCGCGCTCTTCGTAAAGGCCTTCGGTCTCTCCGCATTTGCACTGCGCTTGCCCTCCGCGCTTGCGACGATTCTGATGGGTGCGATGACCGGCTACGCCGTCTCGCGCCAAGCTGGGACACGGATCGGCGTCTATGCGAGCATCGTGCTCTCGAGTTGCCTCTTCCAGGCGGTCATTGGACGCCTCGCGATCATGGACGCGTTGCTCGATCTCGCCGTCGCGCTCGCAATCTTTTGGTGGTTTCGCTCGCTCGAAACGGGACGCAACCGTTATTTTGTCTACGGCTGGATCGCGGCCGGACTCGGTTTCCTCGCGAAGGGGCCGGTTGCGCCGGTCGTCGCATTGCTCGTCATCGTGCCGTTTGCGGTGTGGAACGGTCGAGAGGAGCCGACGCATTTTCCATCGGCGCGCGGGTGGATCGGCGGCCTCCTCGCATATGTCGCGATCATCGCCCCGTGGCTCATTGCAATCGGCGTTCATTCGGGAATGCCGGCGCTCGTTCAACTCATCGGGCATTACACGATCGGGCGGTACACCGGCGTCATCGAAAATCAAGCGGGGCCCGTCTGGTACTACATTCCGGTCGTTATTCTTGGCTTTTTCCCGTGGATCGCGTTTCTTCCGATGGCGATCGTCTATGGCGTTCGCGCTCTTCGTTCGCACGCCACGCCGACGAATATCGCGCGGCTGTGGCGCCTCGCGTTCACGTGGATCGTCGTACCGTTCATTTTTTTCAGTCTTGCAGAAACGAAGCTGCCGAATTACATCGCGCTGGAATGTCCCGCGCTTGCTTTGATCGTCGCGCTCTATTTTGATGCGGTGCTGCGCAAAGGCACGAGCCGGTCGATCGTTGCATCCGCAGCCAGCGTTCCGGTTTTCATCGGTCTTTGCGCGATTGCGATCACGCTCTTCGTTCGCGACAATAAGCTCACGTCGTCGGCACTCAGCGTTGCACCGGACTTGGTCGAAATGGGTCTCGCGATCTTCATCGGCTCGGTCATCACGACGGTCTTGTTGCTGAGACGTTCGACGATTGAATGGGCGCCCTACGCGCTCGGCGCTGCCACGCTCATTGCCGTCGACATTCTTGCCATTGTCGCATTACCGCATGCAGAGCAGTTCAAGCCGATTCCTGATTTTGCGCGCATCATCAACGCCCGCCGCGAGCCCGGCGACGCGGTTGCCATCCAGAGCTTCCGCGGCGCAAACGCGCTCTTGTTTTACACGATGCCGCCCGTATACGCACTCGCGCCTGCGGACGCGACGACGACGGATGAGGGACAGCCCGCGCAAAGCGTCATTTGCGCGCATTCCCGGATATGGCTCGTTGCGCCGAAAAAGCGCCCTGCCGTTGATCCGTTGTACGGACGTGCGCGCACGCTCGTTCACACGAACGGCAGCGGCGCACTCTATTTAATCGACGGTCCTCGGTGCAGTCGCACGTAGCCTCAAGCTTTGCGACGATGCGGCAGTATGAACGCGAGCGGAACGGCGATAGCGACCATTGCCGCGCCGAGAAGAAACGTGTCGCCGTATGCGCGCACCGTCGCAATCTCCATTGCTAGTTCGCTCAGCATTGCTTGCGGCGAACCGGGCGGCAAATGGAAGAACGTCGCGACCCCGTGCATCTGTTGCAAATATTGCATGACCGGAATGCGCGAAGAATTGAGCGACGATGCGACCGCGATGTAGTCGTTTGAGGAACGCGCCGTAAGATAGGCTTGACCGACGGCGATGCCGAGACTTCCGCCGACTTGCCACACGGTGTTGAGAATGCCCGACGCGCTGCCCGTACGGTTGCGTGGCATGTTCGTCAGCGCGGCGGTTGTGAGCGGCGTGAAGAGCAGCCCCAGTGCGCCGGTGCGAATCAGATTGGCAATCGCGAGGCGGCCGAACTCCCAATCGATATCGATGCGCGCGAAGAGAAACGTACCATAAGCGGCAATGATCATCCCCGCGACAACGAGCACGCGCGCGCCGATCTTATCGGCGAGCGTACCCGCGATCGGCATCAGGATGGCCATGGCGAGACCGGCCGGAAGCAGAACGAGTCCCGATTGCGTGGCGTCCCAGCCGAGAATCGTCTGCGTAAAAAGCGGAATCAAAAAGATCGAAAAGTAGTATCCCGTTCCGAGCACCGCACGAAGAAACACGGCGACCGAAAACGTGCGGTCGCGGAAGAGTGCGAGATCGATCATCGGATGCTTCACGCGAAGCTCGTTCCAAATAAACAGTGCAAACATCACTGCGGACGCGATGAACGAGTACATGATCCACGGGTCGTCCCATCCTAAACGATTGCCTTGCGTGAGCGGAATGAGAAAGAGCGTGAGTGACGACGAAAGCGCTCCGAAACCAATGTAATCGAACGCCGTGCGCGCGCGCGTCGGGCGATCTTCTTCGCCGGGGAGTGCGCGGACCGCGGCGAGCAGTCCCGCGATACCGAACGGTACGCCGAGCCAGAAGACCAATCGCCAATCGTCGAGATTGTCGACGATAAGACCGCTAATCCACGGACCGAAGGCCGGCGCGAGCATCATGCCCATGCCCCATAAGCCAAGTGCGCGTCCGCGTTGATGCGGCGGAATGACGTCCGTAACGATCGCCATGCCGGTCGGTGAAATGATGCCGCCGCCGACCGCCTGCAGAATGCGAAACATAATCAGCATGCCGGTGCTGGTGGACATGCTCGCGCAAATCGAAAAGATCGTGAACATCGCAAGGCCGATCAGGAACATGCGCTTGCGCCCGAACGTGTCCGCAAGCCAGCCGGCGAGCGGCATCGTAATCGAGTAGCCGAGCATGTAGCCGGTGACGACCCATTCCATGGTGTCGACGTCGGACCCGAACGATGCGATCAGGTTCGGAATGATGACGTTCGCGGTGCTCGAGTAGAGCGGCCCGAGAAAGTTCCCCAGCATCACCACAATCAAGACCGCCGCCGGAGAAACGGCTGCGGCGGCGGCCGCGGCGCGGGGTGCGGCAGGCGGTGTTACCAGGGGACGCGAGGGTTTTAGTGCTATTGCCAATGTAGTAGGTAATTTCTCCGAGAGTGTATAACTATATTACCACAATGGCATACGAGGTCGTTAAGACGATTCGCGGGCGCCAGTACCGCTACGCGGTCGAAAGTTACCGCGACGCCGACTCCGGCAAGGTCCGGAACAAGTGGCGTTATCTCGGCAAGGCTGATAGCGACCAACCGCCCGCTCGACGTACGCGCGGCGTGGAGACCCGGATTAAGTTGATGGACGCCGTTGAGCGCTTACTCGATCGAGGGCCATGGAGCGACACAACCGTTCGGCATATCGCAACCGAAGCGGGCGTTGCCGAAGCGACCTTTTATCGTCACTTTCGGTCGCGCTCGGAATTACTGAAGGCGTGCAGTGGGCGCGTCATGGAGCAATTCGAAGAGCGCCTAAAAACGTTGCTTGACATCGCATCGTCGCGAAACGATGAACGCGCACGTCTGCGAGGGCTCGTCGTGAATTCCGTAAGCGAACCTCCGGGCGCCGCCGTGATACACGCATTGTGGACGACGGGCGAAACGGGCTCACTGCGCGAGCAGCGCCAGATTCGTCGCGAACATGCACTGAATCGTTATCTCAAGAAACTAGGCGATCGCGGGTACGTGACCCTCACCGACGCCGATGTCGCGGAACTCTCGCATGCCCTCGCGTTGCTGCTGCAGTCGTTTGCCTACCGGACCGTCATCGAACGCCGTCATTTAAATGAAGGTCAGTACGACGCTGCCGCAACGATCGTCGATCGACTCGTTTTCCGCTAGCGCCGCACCTAAGCGTATTACTAGACACGCGTTGGGCTACACTCCTCATTCTGTGCACCGGAATGTTGATGATCGTGCTCGACAGTACCGTCGTCAACGTCGCGTTGTCGTCGATTCAACACGATCTCCACTTCAGTAATGCGGGTCTCGCGTGGCCCGTTAATGCGTACCTTATCGAGCTCGTCATTGCTTGCAGCGGTGCGAGCCTCGTCCTTTTTGTCGCGTTCGTCGTTCGTCAGGCGCGTATCGAGAAACCGTTGCTTCCGTTGCACATTTTCCGCAAACCGAACGTCGTGCGGAGCGACGTCCTGCAGGTGTTTATCGTTACCGGGCTCTTCACGTTTTTCTTCTTGTACCTCGCTGTATTTACCGGCGTTCCTCACTACGACGCGATTCGAACCGGCCTCGCGATCTTCGCCGTTGCTCCTCCGCAAGCGTCGTATTTGCTAGTGATTTTCCCGGCTATGACACTCATGGGCGTCGGCTTGGGCGTCGCATTTCCGTGCATCATGGATTTTCGCGCCGTGCTCGCAGCGATCGAATCGTTTTCCGGTTATCATGTCGCATTCAGCATCTGCACGATCTGCATGCTCATCGGCGCCGCGATCTCCGCGCTCGGCTTACAATCGAAGCCAGAGTCGCAATGGGTGGAATCCGAGTCGGATGCCGCCTGAGCTCCTCACACATGAAAAGAGCCGCACCTTTGTGCGGCTCTTCTCACCTGCATGTTACATACAAGGCGGCGGAATGGCGCGGAGCTTAGCTGGGGCGAGGTACGAATAGCGGCCACCCTCGCCGATTGACGGCGTTTGGTGCGCGAGCCACGAGAAGAACGCCAGATCTTGAGGGTGATACGTTTTGCCGTTCAACGTGACCGGGAAGGCGGGATCCTTGAAGAATTCGATCGGGTCGCCGACTTCCAGCAAATTACTGAAGCACGATTTGGGCGCTTGCGGCAAACCCCATGCCGGAGTGGCGTTGTCGACGAATGGATCATCCATCCATTCTGCAAGTTCGTGACTGGGAGCCCAGATGTCGGCAAGAGTCACTCCCGGCGCACCAAAGATGCCGGGTGACACGTACGATGCAATGAAGTACGTGAGGATTTGATAAGCGCCGAGCGCCTCGTCCCCGTGGAAACCGATCACACAGCAGTTCGCCGTTGTGGTCTGGTAGTAGACGGCGTTGCCGATCAGCAGCATCGGAAGCGTTCGCGGGTCGAACTGACGTTTCGCGGTGACTTCGGTGACGACGTTTCCGATGAAATTGATGTCGATGAGCCCGAGTTTTGTTCCGTTAGCGTTGACGACCAAACCCGACGCCGCGGGAACATTGTACGTAATGGTGGGCAAGATCGGTGGTTGCCCCATAAGCACGTGGTAGTTCGGGCTGTAGCGATTGACCGCATAATGGAAATTCGCGCGCTGGAAGACGTCTGTATACTGTCCGACTCCCGTCGGGAAATTCGTCGCATGGAACAGCGGTGAGCGCACGAAGCCTGCCGCCGCCGAAGTTGCGCTGATTCGCGTGCCGTCTGCGAAGACGAAATCAATCGGCTGCACTTCGGATCCAACAACTGTCGTTGCGGAGCCGCGATACGGGTTGCTGCCGACCATCGAGAATGGGTACCGAACGCCTTTGAACGTGTACGCGCCATCCCAATTCGGAACGGTAATGAAGGTGCTGCCATTTTCTATCGCGGCCGTGCGCATGGCGTGCACTCGAGGATCGGGACGAACGGTAAACATGATCTTGAAGTTCGGATGCCCCGATGTCACCGTGTTTGACGCCGGCGCACGCTGGCCGTTCATCGTACCGGCATTCGGTCCGTTGCCGTTTGGTACCGCAGGTTGAATCGAGCCCCCGCCGCCGCACGCAGTCAAACCAAATGCGACGCAAAGCACGAGTGCGGAAGATAAAGTCACCTTTCTTTTCATCGTGCATTCCCTTTATGGCGAAAGGCACAGAGCGTGCCTCGTTTGTCATAGTAAGGGGCATGCGTTTCCATTGTTCGACTGCTATCCGAAAAAAAGAGCCGCACGATGCCGTGCGGCTCTTTTCGACGTACGCTCGCCCGCGTTACTTGACGGCGGATACTTTGACGGCGCTTGCGCTGTTGCCGGGAAGGCCGCCGCGGATGAACGTGATGACGTCGGCGATGTCTTTCTTCGAAAGCGTGCTCTTCCACGCGGGCATCGGGGCGCTGAACGTTTGACCCATCACGGCTTGTCCGTGGAGACCGTTTTCAACGACGTTGATCACCGCTTTAGGATCGCCCGTAACGAATGGATTTTTCGCAAGCGGCGGTGCGACGCCCGGTTGGCCCTGACCGTTCGCGCCGTGACAGCTCGAACAGTTTTGTGAGAAGACCGACTGACCCGCAGTCACTTGGGCGCTCGCGGCTCCCGCGCCGCCGCCCGGCGCGCCGACGGTTTCGCCGGTGCCGTTCGACGTGCCGCCGGCATTCGGCGGCGGAGCGGCGAGAATCTGATCTTCCGTTTGCGGCGTCACGCCCGACGCGGCGATGTGCGCTTGAATCGTCGACTGCGCGTAGAACGAGAGCGCAACGATAGCCACGATCACAAAGAACGTGGTCCACAAGATGCCGGCGCGCGACGCGAACGAGCGCGTTGTGCTGCGGTCGAGCCACGGCAACACGAGCACGATGATGCCGCCGATCGTCGGAATGACGATTGCCGCGAAAAGTTCGACCCACGGTGCGTTAGCTTGCGAGACGAGGAACGGAATGTGGCTGCCCTGCATCAGCACCGGCACGAAGTTCAGCAAGCCGAAGAGGAACAAGAAATACCATGCCGGGTACGGCACGAACGCTGCGTTTGTCGGGTCGGCTTTCGCATCGAGGAACGGCGGTGCCACGAACGCGAGGAAGATAATGATGAAGAATACGACGAGCGACGCGATGCCGTCCATGAACATCTGATCCGGCCAGAAGCGTCCCGGACGCATCTTGCGCGGATCGTCGACGACCGGTCCGGCCGGGCCATTGTGACGGAAGATCGCAAGGTGCGCGCCGACGAGCGCGACGAGCGCGGCCGGCATCAGCCACACATGAATACCGAAAAACCGGTTGATCGTGTCGGTGCCCATCGTGCCGCCGCCCTGCGCGATGCCCTGCAGAAGCGCGCCGCCCGGTGGAAGACCCGCAATATTGAGCGAGACTTGCGAGGCAAAATATGCGTCCATATCCCACGGCAACAAATAGCCGCTAAGACCGAGGACGAGGGTGACGAGCAACAAGAGCACGCCTACGATCCATTGCAGTTCGCGCGGCGACTTATATGCGCCCCAAATCAAGACTTGCAGCAAGTGCAAGAAGACGAGGGCGATCATCGCCGATGCGCCCCAATAGTGCATCGAAAGCAAGAAGTGCGTGTACGGGTTCAGGTAGATGGCGCGCGTCGATTCCCACGCGGTTGCGGCCGACGGAGCGTAAAAGAACGTAAGGAAAATGCCGGTCGTAATCTGCAGAATCATCGCGAACATCGTCGCGCTGCCGAAGACGTACCAATAACTTGCGCCGCCCGGGATATCTTCCGTGAGGAAGTCCTTCGTCATGGAGATGAAGCCGGTGCGCGACTCAATCCAGTTGAGCATCGGTGAGGGATCCTTCCTTACGACTGATACGAGATAACGACGCGGTCCGGAACGCCGGATTGGTAGCGAATCCACATCACGTCGGCGACGCCGCTTTGCTCTTTGAACGGAAGCGGATCCATGCCGCGCGGCGCGGGACCCGCGAGATGCTCGCCCTCAAAGCTGAACTGGGAACCGTGGCACGGACATTGAAAGCGCGACGCGTCACCGTTCCACACGGGCCGGCATCCAAGGTGCGGACAGATCGGGCTAAAGATGACGAAGCTCATGTTGATCACGTCATACGGAAGCGTGTTTGCGCCGCCTTTGAACAGATCGGGGCGATCGGTTTTGAATTTGTTCGGATCGACCTTGATGCCCCAGACGTATTCTTCGGTCGACTGTTCCGGGAGATACGAATCTTTCGATTTCAGCGCAAACGTCAGCTTGATCGGCTTCGTCGTCGCGTCTTCGAGTTGTTTCACTTCATCGGGATTGAGCGGCGCCCAATTGCCCGAACCGCTGCCGCCTTTAGGAATCAGCGATCCGATGATCGGAATCGCGAGACCGAGGCCGACGATGCCGCCGACGGCCAACGTTGCATTTGCCATGAACTGCCGGCGGCTGATTTCTTCGCCTGAACCGGGCTCATCGTATGCGCTATAAATCTTTCGCTGGACGCCTGGTGCGCCCGCAGCAGCCTGTTTCGACAAAACTCGCACTCTCCGGAAGCGTGGAACTTGGACCTTTTACCACGGATTGTACGGCCGCCCTCTTCTAAGGCGCTACCAAGAAAGTCACGCGCGGGGCTTGAGTATCGCCTCGACCGCCGAGAGTTTGTCGGGATTTCGCATCACGTAGATCGCCGAAACGGTCGTGCCGTCGGTTTCCACGGCTAACGTCTGCTCGAGCCCCTCGTCGGTGAAAAACGCCCATCCTGGCAAGCCGTTGATCCAGGTCGGTAAAACCTCGCGGAAGCGCCCATAACCCTTTTTCGCAAGACCGGTGAGCATCTTCGTGACGCGGTCTCGTCCGGTAACGGGAACGATTGCGGCCGCTCTCTTGCCGCCGCCGTCGCTGAGGAAGGTAACGTCGTCGGTGAGCATCGCCATCAAACCGGCGACGTCGTCGTTGAGTACCGCCGCGCCGAGTTTATCGCGCAGCGCCTCGGCATCGGCGGGACGCGCGATCCGGCGCGGCGTTTCGCTTTGGATCGCAACGCGTGCTCGTGATGCCAAGCGGCGCACGCTTTCTTCGGTGCGTCCGAGCGTCTGCGCGATTTCTGCAAACGGAACGTCCAGCGCGTCGTGCATCAGAAACGCGGCACGCTCCAGTGGTGAAAGCCGTTCGAGCGCTAGTAAAAACGCGTACGAAATGTCTTCGGCAACGCCGACGACGTGTTCCGGCACCGCGCTCTCGTCGACGACCGGCTCGGGAAGCCATGGGCCGACGTAGACTTCGCGCTGCCGCGCGCTTGAACGAAGCCGGTCGAGCGACAGGTTCGTGACGGTCGCGCGCAAGTATTTGCGCGGATCGCG
Organism: Vulcanimicrobiota bacterium; assembly: GCA_019232905.1. Classification (GTDB taxonomy): domain Bacteria; phylum Vulcanimicrobiota; class Vulcanimicrobiia; order Vulcanimicrobiales; family Vulcanimicrobiaceae; genus JAMXLG01. The sequence goes on along the minus strand of JAFANA010000021.1, from coordinate 129 downwards.
GACGTGCGACGTGTCAGTCCGTTGCATGCGCTCGAACGCATCTTGTACGACGTCTTCGGCGTCGCTCATCGACCCGAGCATCCTGTACGCGTGGCGGACGAGCGTGGCGCGTTCCCTGACGTAGAGTTG
>JAFANA010000129.1 GCA_019232905.1 Vulcanimicrobiota bacterium | reverse complement strand
TGTAGCGCGTTTGTTCGCCGCGCGCACTCCTCCGGTCGGATTATCCATTCGGAGGGGCCGAAAGGATGATCCGTTCGACGGCTGTACCAATCGGAGGCTTCGTCCTATTCTATTGAACGCTATGATCAAAATGCTCCGTCTCTCCGTAGCTGCACTGACCTTCGCGCTCGTTCCGCTCGCTGCGTACGCGCAGGAGGAAACGCCGTCGCCTTTGCCTGCTGCGAGTCCATCGCCCGCTTCATTGACGCCCGAAGCGGCGTCGCCCGCGCCGGAACCGGAGCGCCGCGCGCTACCCGCTCCGATCGATCCGCTCTTTATCGGGGGCAACGGTTCGGATTTTGTCGGGCCGACGATCGGCACGCCGACGGATCGCGGCATTCGTACGTATGGATGGGTCGACTTTGCCTATCAGGGCAGCACCTCGCATTATTCGAACTATCCGTTGACGTACAACGAAGTCCCGAACCGGTTTCAGTTGGACCAGGCCATCTTTCGGGTCGAACGCCAGCCGGATACGGTGCAGACGGATCATTTCGACTGGGGTTTTCGCCTCAGCAATCTGTATGGCGTCGACTATCGCTGGACCACGCAGCAAGGTATTTTGAGCAATCAGTTGCTGCTGAGAAATCAAACCTACGGCTACGATCCCGTCGAGGCGTACGGCATGGTCTATTTCCCGCATTGGGCGCAGGGAACGCTTGTCGAGATTGGACGCTATATCTCGCCGCCCGACATCGAAGCGCAACTGGCGCCGAACAACTTTCTGTACACGCATTCGCTGATGTTCGATTTCGATTCGTACACGCAGACCGGCTTTCTCTTTCAAACAAAACTCAGCAACTACTGGACGCTCGAATACGCGCTCGACTGGGGTGAAGATATTGCACCGTGGGACGGCTCCGCGCATTTCCCGACCGGTATGCTGCTCGCTCGATGGATCTCGCACTCGAATCGCGACTCGGTGCTTTTCGGCCAGAACTCGATGAGTCTCGGCTCACCGAACGGCCAAAGTTTCACGACCTACACAAAAGGTGCATACACCAATCCGGCAACGGGGCAACAAGTCGCATACACGTGGGGGCATGATAACCTCCAACAGTCAAACGCGACATGGACGCACGTTTTTAATCCAGGCCTCGTGAATTATCTCGAGATGTACTATTTGTACCAATACAACGCGTACGTGGGCGGCACGATCAATAACTACAATGCCCCAACCGGCGGTCCGCTCTACCTCGGGGCGGGCGGCGGCCCGGGCGCGTTTCTCCCGGGGTTATCCTCGGCGGTCGGCGCAGTTGACTATCTTGAAGTCAAAGTCTCGCCACGCGACGTTGTATCATTTCGCACGGACTACATCAACGATCCGCGCGGCGAACGTTCCGGCTTTGCGACGTCCTACGGCAGCTTGACCCTCGGGCTGATGCACCGGTTTAACCCGACGCTTATCGTTCGCCCTGAGATTCGCACGGAAAAGGCGTTTGCAAATGGAGTAACGCCGTATGACAACGGAACGAGGGGCTATCAATCGTCATTTGCGATCGATCTCATCCAGAACTTCGGCAATCCTTAATCAGTTCATCAGGGAGAGGCCCGCACCAAAGTAGTGCAGTTTCTGTCCGTTGATGACCGTTGGTTGAAAACCCCATTCGATGTCGAACTGTACGTGTTCCCCGAAATCGCGTACGTACCCGACATCGATGAGGCTTTTCGTACCAAGAGCCGGTCCTGCGTGACTGTAGTAGACGTATTCGCCAAAGAGCTGCTGCGGCGGTCCGGGTAACGATGCCGTGATCGTCAATGACGGAATGAACGCCGAGTACTGTTGAAATTGGCCGGAAGCGTTCGACGCCGAATTTGAATTGAACGACACCGTTCCCGCTGCGCTGAATACGGGGCTGATCGTGTACGACCAATTGATGAGCCCGCTGTACTGCGTCGCGCCGGCAGTAAACGACGGGTCGCCGGTCGGCGCGGAAATCAAGAACCCCGCGCCCCAAGCCGCCTTTGCGTTGTAACCGATCTCCCATTTCGCGCCGAAGGCCATGTCGCTCGAGCCGCTCGCTAGCGTATCGTTCAGCGACGTACGCTCGAACGACGGCGGCGAGAACGCAAGCTCCATGTGGCGGCCCACGCCGAACCGTACGAACGATTGCGGATAGTTGATCGTCGTGCCGCCCCCCACGCCGGTCGTCACGCTATTCGTGTATCCGTTTTCGACCAGGCCGTGGTCCGGGCGAACCGTGCATACCGACGTGGTAATCGTCGGCCGTGTAACGATTGAAATGATCGATCCGCACGGGTCGTTCGGTTGCGGCGAGGGCGTCGCGACGGCGGCGACTGCGATTGCTCCGAGAATCATACGAGCAGCTTATCCTAGGCACACAAGCGAGCCCTCATCCAATCGGATAATCCGTTCGGAGGCTTCACGGTTTCCCACAGAAGCCGTACCGTTAATTCGTATGCTCGAACTCGGCCTCATTGTGCTCTCTATCGCGTGTTTCGTGATTCTCGATCTTTACGTGCTTGGGTGCGAGAAGGTCTAGCGCTATGCTCTTCGACGACATTCTCGGCCTCGTGCTGACGATCGCTGCGCTCGCGTATCTGATCTTCGCGATGCTGCGCCCGGAAAAATTTTAGGAGTAGAAGCGATGACCGCGATCGGCTGGCTGCAGGCAATTATATTCTTTCTCGTCGTGCTTGCACTGACCAAACCTCTGGGCCTGTACATGACCCGCGTCTTTTCAGGCGAGCGGACCTGGTTCTCACCGGTCCTCGTTCCCGTCGAGCGGTTCATTTATCGCTTGAGCGGCGTGAACCCGGACGAAGAAATGCCGTGGTACGGCTATGCTTTCTGCGTGCTGGCATTTTCACTCGTCAGCCTAGTGTATCTCTACGTGCTGCTGCGCACGCAGAAATGGCTTCCGTTGAATCCCCAGCATTTCGACAATATGACGCCCGATCTCGCGTGGAATACGGCGGTCAGTTTCATGACGAATACGAACTGGCAGTTTTATTCCGGCGAGTCCACGATGAGTTATCTTTCGCAGATGGCGGGCCTCGCGTGGCATAACTTCGTCTCTGCGGCGGCCGGTATCGCGGTCGCTCTGGCGGTGATTCGCGGCGTCATACGCACCAGCGGAAAAACGCTCGGAAACTTTTGGGTCGATCTGACGCGAGCTTCGCTCTATATCTTGTTGCCGGCATCGATCGCCGTCGGCCTCTTTCTCGTCTCGCAAGGCGTTCCGCAAAATTTTGCGGCGTATCAAACCATCCATACGCTCGAAGGCACGGCACAGACGATTACCGGCGGCCCGATCGGGTCGCAAGAGATCATCAAGGAGCTTGGAACGAACGGCGGCGGCTTCGTCAACGCAAACTCCGCGTCGCCGAACGAGAACCCGTCGCCGCTTACCAACTTCATCGAGATGCTTCTGATCCTCGTGATCGGCGCGGCGCTCACGTACGTCTACGGACGAATGGCGAAAAACACGAAACAAGGGTGGGCGCTGTTCTCCGCGATGTCGATTCTGTTTTTCGTCGGTTTTACGGTCGTGTACGCCGCTGAAGCCGCGGGAAATCCGCTCGTTCATCAGTTGGGGGTGGCGGGAGCGAACCTCGAAGGCAAAGAGACGCGCTTCGGGGCGGCTGCTTCCGCGCTCTTTGCGACCGTGACCACCGACACTTCATGCGGCGCCGTGAACGCTGCGCACGATTCGTTCATGGCACTCGGCGGACTGGTTCCGATCGTCAACATGCAGCTCGGTGAAATCGTCTTCGGGGGAGTAGGCAGCGGTTTATACGGCATGATCATTTTTGTCGTGCTGACCGTGTTCATCGCCGGTTTGATGGTGGGACGGACGCCCGAACTTCTTGGAAAAAAGATCGAGCGACGTGAGGTGCAGTTCGCGATTCTCGCGGCCTTAGTGACGCCGATACTCGTACTCGTACCGACTGCGGTCGCGGCGGTGACGCCGGCGGGTCTTGCGACCCTCAACAACGCGGGCCCGCACGGCTTCTCCGAAATTCTCTACGCGTTCACGTCGACGAACGCGAATAACGGATCGGCATTTGCGGGTTTGAGCCCGAATCTGTTCTACAACATCGCTACCGGCCTCAATATGCTGTTCGGGCGATTCCTTATCATCGTGCCGGCGCTTGCGCTTGCAGGTACGCTCGCCGGTAAGAAAGCCGTCGCAGAAGGTGCGGGCACGTTTACGACCTACTCGCCCGTCTTCGTCGCGCTGCTTATCGGCGTCATCGTCATCGTCGGTGCGCTAACGTTCTTGCCTGCCGATGCTCTCGGCCCGGTGGTGGAACACTTGCTCGTCAATCAAGGAAAAACGTTCTAATGCTCTCGCAACGCCGTTTGGAGCGTCGTCCCAAGGCTCGTTCACTCTGGGATCGCACGATCGTCACGCGCGCCGTCGGGGATTCGTTCAAGAAACTCGACCCGCGCTGGATGATGCGCAATCCGGTGATGTTCATCGTCGAAGTCGGCGCCGTCGTGACGACGTTCTTTTTCCTGCGCGACGTCATCTCGCATGGCGGAAGCGCGGGATTCGATTTCGCGATCTCGGCGTGGCTCTGGTTCACCGTACTCTTCGCGAACTTCGCAGAAGCCGTCGCGGAGGGACGTGGAAAAGCGCAAGCCGATTTTCTGCGTCGTACGAAATCGGATACGATGGCTCGCCGCGTCAGCGCGAATGCGATCGAAACGGTGCCATCCTCTGATTTGCGTAAGGGCGACATCGTCGAAGTGAGCGCAAACGAAGTTATTCCCGGCGACGGAGACGTCGTGTCGGGCGCGGCGATGGTCGACGAGTCGGCGATCACCGGCGAATCCGCGCCTGTCGTGCGGGAAGCGGGCGGCGACCGCAGTTCCGTAACCGGCGGCACGCGCGTCCTGAGCGATACGATCCGGATATCGATTACTGCGAACCCGGGCGAGACGTTCCTCGATCGGATGATCGGGCTCGTCGAAGGCGCAGCACGGCAAAAGACGCCGAACGAAATCGCGCTCTCGATCCTACTCTCGGGTTTGACGATCATCTTCTTGATTGCGGTCGCGACGCTGCTTCCGTATTCGATCTACGCCGGAACGCGGCAGACACTACCGGTGTTGATTGCGCTTCTCGTCTGCTTGATTCCAACCACGATCGGCGGATTGCTCTCTGCGATCGGCATTGCCGGTATGGATCGCGTGATGCAGCGCAACGTACTTGCCATGAGCGGCCGCGCGGTCGAAGCCGCAGGTGACGTGGATACGCTGCTGCTCGATAAGACCGGTACGATCACACTCGGCAATCGTCAGGCAACCGAGGTCATTCCGGCAGCCGGCGTTGACGGTGGAGAAGCGATGCACGTCGCGTATCTCTCGTCGCTTCCCGACGAAACGCCGGAAGGACGATCGATCGTGCTGCTTGCGGATGCCTCCGGCCAGGTCGACGGAAAACTCCCCGAAGGCTCGCAGTTCGTTCCGTTCAGTGCGTACACGCGCATGAGCGGTGTCGATCTGCCCGACGGAACGAAGGTGCGCAAAGGCGCGCCGGATGCCGTACTTGCTTGGGTTCGTGAAGCCGGGGGAACGCCCTCAACCGATCTGAGCGCTCAAGTCGAGCGCATCGCGCGTGCCGGCGGCACCCCGCTGCTGCTCGCGAAAAATCAAACAGTTGTCGGCGTCATTTATCTCAAGGATATCTTGAAGCCGAACATGCGCGATCGGTTCGATCGTTTGCGCGCGATGGGCATTCGTACGGTGATGATTACCGGCGACAATCCGCTGACCGCTGCTGCGATTGCGGGCGAAGCCGGTGTCGACGACTTCCTCGCCGAAGCGACGCCGGAAGCGAAGATGGCGCTCATTAAGCGCGAGCAGAATTCAGGACGGCTCGTTGCCATGACGGGCGACGGCACGAACGACGCGCCGGCACTCGCACAAGCCGACGTCGGCGTCGCGATGAATTCCGGAACGCAGGCGGCCAAAGAAGCGGCGAACATGGTCGACCTCGATTCCGACCCCACGAAGCTGATCGAAATCGTCGAAATCGGCAAGCAGTTGCTGATGACGCGCGGCTCGCTCACCACGTTCTCAATCGCGAACGACGTCGCGAAGTATTTCGCAATCCTTCCGGCCATGTTCACCGTCGCGTATCCGGCAATGAGCGCACTCAACATCATGCGCCTCTCGACGCCGCAGTCGGCGATCCTCTCAGCCGTCATTTTCAACGCACTCATCATCATCGCGCTTATTCCGCTTGCTCTGCGCGGCGTGAAGTACGTGCCGAAGGGTGCAAATGCGGTCCTTCGTGAGAACGTCCTGATCTACGGCCTCGGCGGAATCGTCGTACCCTTCATCGGCATCAAGCTCATCGATTTGCTCCTCGCTGCACTTCATCTGACGTGAAAACATGGTTAAGCAATTAGGCACATCGCTACGTATGACGATCCTTTCAGTGATCGTTCTTGGATTGATTTATCCGTTCGTGATGACGGGGCTCGCGCAAGTGATGTTTCCGCATCAAGCGAACGGCTCGCTCGTGACCGTCAACGGCCAAGTCGTCGGCTCGTCGATCGTCGGGCAGCTGTGGACGAAACCGCAATATTTCCATGGCCGTCCGTCGGCAGCCGGAAAGAACGGCTACGATCCGACCTCGACCGGCGGAACGAACTACGGTCCGTCGTCGAAGAAACTGATCGACTCGACGCGTGCGACGATCGCGGCGCTGAAAAAAGAGAACCCGAACGCGACGGTTCCGATTCCGATGGATCTCGTCACATCGAGCGGCAGCGGGATCGATCCGGACATCAGTCCACAGGCCGCGTACTATCAGGCGCCGCGGGTAGCGCAGGCGCGAAAGATGGACGTAAAGGCAGTCGACGATCTCATCGCGCGTAATACGAAAGGCCGCACATTCGGATTCCTAGGCGAGCCGCGTGTCAACGTGCTCCAGCTCAACCTCGCGCTGGATGCCGCTCGGCCTTAGCGGGCGGCTATGCTATCCGTCGTCGTCGTCAGCCGACGGTGCGCTCGGACTCGGACGCGCCAGAACGAGCAACTCGCGCGCGCCCGCGTCCAGTAGCCGCCGCGCGAATGCGTTTCGGGCGGGCCAACGCGGTTTGCGGAGCGTTCCGCCGACCGCAACCACCGTTTCGGGACGCGAACGCGCAACTTCGATGAGGCGCTTCGCGGCGTCATCGGCGCGTTCGTCGATCCAATCGGCGCCGATTGTTTGCGCCGCGCGTTCGAACCGCGCGACTTGCTCGGGATCGACTTTGTCGCGCCGTTCGGCGATATGCGCGATTGTAAAGTCGACTTCGAGACGGGCCGCCAGACGCCCGGCTTTGCGAACCAGCAGCATGTCGTCTTCGCGGCCGACGATGCTCACCAGCAAACGCGCGAACGGTGAGGCGATCCGCTCGCGCATCTCCGAACGAAGCGCTTCGCGAATCGCCAGCTCGCGGAGCGACGCGAGATTCTCGGTGCGGAAGAAGTTCGAAAGTGCGGCGTCGATGCGAGCCGCCGGATAGATCTTTCCGGCACGCAGCCGTTCGCGCAGCGACTCGGGAGTCACGTCGATCAAGATCACTTCATCGGCGAGCGGAAGAATGCCGTCGGGAAGCGTTTCGCGAACGATCGTGCCCGTCATGCGATAGACGACGTCGCTCAGTGCTTCGAGGTGCTGAACGTTGAGCGTCGTGAGGACGTTGATGCCCGCGCGTAAAAATGCCAGCACGTCGAGATAGCGTTTCGGCGCAAGCGAACCCGGCGCGTTCGTATGCGCGAGCTCGTCGACGAGCACGACGGTCGGCTTGCGCGCGAGAACTACTTCGCGGTCCATCTCCGAATATTTGATCCCGTCGGCGCCGACCGTTACCTTACGCGGAATGATCGGAATACTATCGATCATTGCTTCGGTCTCCGCGCGCCCGTGCGTTTCGACGAAGCCGATGGCGACGTCGATTCCTTCGGCCAGCAACTGCTGCCCGCGATCGAGCATCGCGTATGTTTTCCCCGCACCTGCCGCGGCGCCGAGATAGACCGTTAGCTTTCCGTAGCCGACGCGCATGCGATCGCCGATCGTTCCGGAAAGCGGCGTCGTAAACGCGGTCTGTCCGAGAAATGTCTGCGAGGCATCGATAATCGCGATATCGCGCTCGACTTTCGTGTTGACGATTTTCTCCGCGAGTTTGCCGCTCGAGACGGCAACCATCGACGCGCGCACGTTTGCGAAATTTATCTGATCGGGATCCCGCGGCGGGAGAATGTCGGCGTTATGTTCGCGCGCCTCGCGCTCCAGGAGCGCGCGATCGGTATTCGGGGTGGGCAGAATCTCGAGCGACAGATCGAACGCCGCGGCCAGCGGCGCGGTGCGTTCGAGAAACATGTGCGCGTCGACGTTGCTCGGAACGACGGCGAGCGCGGTCGACGCGCTCGCAGGCGACACGCTCGGAATCGTGAGTGCGTCGATCGTGCGAAGCAGCAACTCGCGCAGCATCGTCAGCGTCGATTCTTTGAACGCGCCGTACTCGGCTCGCGAAATGTCGTCGGTCGGAACGATTTTGCCGGCGGCGAGCCGTTGCAGCAAGAGCTCGGGTGAGGCATCGATCGCGATGACCTCGTCGGCCTCTTTCAGAAATGACATAGGAACGATCGTGCGCACCGGATGACCGAGCAGCGCTTCCGCCGTAGGCGACACCGTTTCGACGTGCGCGACGTTGAACGCACCGAGAACCGTAATTCCGGCGTCGCGCAGCACGAGCGCGTCTTGCCACCGTTTGCTGTTGCGGGCGTCGCCGAGATTGTCGTGCGCGAGTTCGTCCAGAACGATGACCTCGGGTTTCGCCGCGAGCGCGGTGTCGAGGTCGAATTCCTTGTACTCTCGGGAGCCGACGGTAACGCTCCGCGGCGGAATGACGGGTAATCCTTCTGCAAGGCGTTCGAGGTCGGGGCGTCCCTTCGTCTCGACCCATCCGAGAGCGACGCGCTTGCCCGCGCTCTGCAAACGCCGCGCGTCGGTGAGCAGACGGCGCGTTTTCCCGGCGCCCGGGGCTGCCGCTATATAGACGACAAGTCGCGCGTGCTCGCCGTATTCGCGAAGCAGCTGCTCGGGGGTGGAGCGTTCCATCGCGCCTAAGCTTCGCTCCGGTGATAGCGGCCCTCTGCTACGGTTTATTAGTTCTTGCGTGGGTCATCGATCTGTTGACGCCGCAGTTGTTCGTGGCGGCGATTCTGCTCAATGGGCCGATCGCTCTCTCCTCGCTTGCATTACGGCCGCAACTTACCGTGCGCCTCACGATTCTGGCCGAGCTTGCGAACATTGTCGCAGGCTACGTCAACGGCGTGCAGGCCGGCAACCACTGGGACACAATAGCGATCGGCGATCGCATTCTTTCCGCGGCGTCGTTCCTGCTTGTCGGAGCGCTTACGATTCGCACGCAAGAGAATGCGCGGCGCGCCGGCGAGAGCGAAGAGCGCGAGCGCATCGTTGCGCGCGAGCGTGCGCTGCGTCACGCAATGGAAAACGTTCGCGCGACGCTTAACATGGAACTCGTCCAGCGCTCGGCCGTGCGCGAAGCATCGGCATTGACCGGAGCAGATGTGGCTACGATCGCGGTTCGGCAGAGTTCGTTCGATCTCGCCGACTGGTACGAATTCAAAGCCGGTGACGACGAGGTGCGCGTCGAACGGCGGCCGCTAACCCCGCAGGAGGCATCACTGATCGAACGCGCTCGCGAAGCGAAGCGCGTGATTGCGGTGGACGCCGGCGATCCGCTCGGACGGTTGCTCGGCGCAAACGCGCTGATTGCATCCTTGGATACCGAAGCGAGTGAAACGTCATTGCTCCTTTCTTGGCACGACCGTGTTCCCACCGCCGACGAACGCGCGGCCGTCCAGACATTTGTAGATAATCTGGCGGTCGCGCTGCAGCAGGCGCGGCTCTTCGTCCGGCTCGCTGCCCAGAACGACGAGATCGCGGAACAGAAGGATGCATTGCAGCAGCGCAGCGACGTGATTCGCGACCTCGTGTACGCGCTCGCGCACGATCTGCGCACGCCGCTTGCGGCCGCAGACATCACGATGACGCAAGCGCTCTTAGGCGCGTACGGCGAACTTCCCGAGCGCTATCGAGAGGTATTGAAGACGACGATTGCCTCGAACGAAGATTTGCGCCGGCAGCTCGAAACGCTGCTACTAGTCGCGCGCTACGAATCCGGAGAAGATTCGCGCGCATTCGTCCCGTTCGAAATTCGCCCGTTGCTCCGGCGCATCGTCGATGAGATGCAAGCGATGGCCGCGCAGCGAGGCGTACAGCTTCGATTCAACGATGACGGCGCGGAAGTCGAAATGACGGCTGATCCTGACGAAATCCGCCGCGCGGTGGTGAATCTCGTTGTCAATGCCATCGAGGCGACACCGGCCGGAGGAACAGTGAGCGTTGCGGTGCATCGTAATCGGATGCTTGCGATCGAAGTGAGCGACGACGGCTACGGCGTTCCCCCCGAACGTCGTCGGCAGCTTTTCCAACGGTTTACCGGCGTGCGCGCGGGCGGCGGAACCGGTCTCGGTCTCTACATCGTGCGTCGCATCGCCGAGAAGTACGGCGGGACCGTACGCTATGAACCGCTCGAACCGCGCGGGAGCCGTTTCGAGCTCGTGTTCCCGATACAGGCCGGCGCATGAGCGATCATCGCGCGCGCATCGTCGTCGTCGAAGATCATGCGCTGACTCGTGAAGGCATGAAAACGTTGCTTGCGAGTGCGTTCGAGGTCGTCGGTGAAGCTTCTGATGGCCCATCGGGATACGAAACGATCGCGGCGTTGCTACCGGATGTCGCGGTGATCGATTTGGGGTTGCCCGGCGAAGACGGCATCGCGCTGACGCACCGCGTGCGCAGGGATTTTCCCGAAACACATGTCGTGATCATGACGATGATCGACGTGCAAGAAGAAGTTGTTGCCGCGCTTGCGGCTGGGGCCGATGCCTATTCGTTGAAATCGTCGCCGCCGCAGACGTTGATCGACGCGGTACGCATCGCGAGCGAAGGCGGCGCGTATTTCGATCCGCGCATCGCGCACGTTGTTCTTGGGCGGTTCTCCCAACCCGCCATCGTACCGAGAGGCGAGTCTCCGCTAACGCCGCGTGAAGTGGACGTGCTGCGGCTCATTGCCGACGGAAAAGCGAACACCGAGATCGCGAGCGACTTATCGATTGGCTTAGGAACCGTCAAAGGCCACATCCGCGACATTCTCGAGAAACTCTCGGCCGCAGACCGAACGCAAGCCGCAGTAGTCGCCTTGCG
>JAFANA010000098.1 GCA_019232905.1 Vulcanimicrobiota bacterium | reverse complement strand
TGTCGCCAACTCTGCGGAGCTTCTCCCAAGGGCGAATACGACATTTGTACCGCTGAGTTTACGTAACGGCGGTCCGAGCGATTCAAGCGGCGTCACGGCTGCTATTTCATGGCTCAGTCCGCAACGTTTCGACGGTTACCAAAATGGCGAAAATGCTGTCTAAGGCGCACGCGCTTGCGACCCGGAAATGAACCTATAGACAGAGTCAGACCCGCGCACCAAGCGCGGCGTGAACGATCCATGTTCAAAAGCCACACACGTGACCGACAATAATCCCGTCGCTTATTCAGACGCGAGCGGATAAGAGAGCGGAGCAATTTCGCTACTCAACGTACCGCAAGTCGATTCAAAACGCCAGCGAATTCGGATGCGTACCTGAAGATTGAGGGTAACGTTCATGTTGGTCCAATCACTACCGGTGTATCTTTGACGGTTACTACTGGTCCCGGCCTCTACTTGGGCGCGCAGGGTGCCGGCGGTTAATCAAAAGGCAAAATGGCGACATCTTTGCCCGTAGCTGGCCCCTCCTTAAGATTCGGCGCATCGGCCCGTCGCGTTTGCTAGGCTACCCGATTATCCCGGTAACGAGACAGGTGGCTTAGTGATGGCGATAGCAAATATAGTCGCAGTCGTTGCGAGCGCGATCTTGACAGTAGCTTCGGTAATGCTGCTAGCGAACCGTCGACTACCTAGAGCTTTTTCTCTTTCGTTAGTTTTGATTGCGGCTCTACCCACAATCTTGCAAGGCGCATCATTCAGCGTGCTGACGGCGTACGTTCCTGTGACTTCGCGCCGTTGGGTAGGGGAAGTTTTGGGCGTGCTATTCGGCATAGTGTTCGCCGAAACGTAGGACGTCGTATGCAAGAGGTGCGGCAGGCGTAAGGTCCAAAGAGCGGATAATGGCGGTTCCACGTCGCGTGACGATTGAGAAGTTGCGCGAATTCCTTTTGTCCCAGAGTTCCGTGCAAGCGCCCGATGTCCAGCGTATCCTTTCTTACGTTACGGGCCGCTCCGAAGCGTGGCTGCGCGCATACGGCGAGACGGAAGTAAGTCCAAAGGCAGAATCGCAAGCGCGCGAATTCGCACAGCGAAGAGCCTCCGGTGAGCCGCTACCCTATATCCTCGGAACAGCGGGCTTCCACGGCCATTCGTTTCTCGTTGACAATCGCGTGCTCGTCCCACGGCCGGAAACCGAGCATCTCGTCGACGAAGCGCTTGAATTCATCAATGACAAAGAGCGTCCGCGCGTGCTCGATGTGGGAACGGGGAGCGGCGCGATCGCGTGCTCGATTCTCGCGGAGACCGGAACCAACGTGCACGCGAATGCGATCGACGTTTCCGCCGATGCGTTGCTCGTGGCGATGGCAAATGCGCAACGTCTTGGTGTAGAACCGCGCCTGACGTTTTTCATCGGTGACGTGTCGACGCCGGCGCTTCGTCCGTTCTTTGATGTGATCGTCGCGAACCTGCCTTACGTACCAACCAAGGACATCGCGCCTTCGCCGGATCCCGTCAGCTTCGAACCGCGCATCGCACTCGACGGCGGGGCGGACGGCCTCGATCAGTACCGGCGCTTCCTTAAACATGCGCCGCGCCTGCTTGCGCTCGACGGCATCGTTCTAATGGAAGCCGCGCCGCCCATTATTGCGGACCTCGAGGCGCTCGCCCGTGCCGCTTTCCCGGCAGCCGAGGTCACGATCGGTATTGATTACGGCAAGAGAGCGCGCTACGTCAAGGTGCGGACCCGGGAGTAAGGCGAATAGCAACCTCCCGAGATGGCGAAGTATATTTTCTTTACCGGCGGCGTGGTGAGTTCGCTTGGTAAAGGCATCACCGCAGCCTCGCTCGGGCGGCTGCTCAAAGCGCGCGGCATCAGCGTGTCGATCCAAAAACTGGATCCCTACATCAATGTCGATGCCGGTACCATGAATCCGTATCAGCACGGCGAGGTTTTCGTTACCGAAGACGGTGCCGAAACCGACCTCGACCTCGGACATTACGAACGGTTCATCGACGAGAATCTCCAGCGCGCGAACAACGTTACCACCGGTCAGATTTATAACTCCGTCATCGAAAAAGAACGGCGCGGGGAATATCTCGGCGCGACCGTTCAAGTCATTCCGCACATCACGAACGAGATCAAAGCGCACATCAAGCGGGTGGCCGAAGCGAGCCGCGCGGACGTGTGCATCGTCGAAGTCGGCGGTACGGTCGGTGACATCGAGTCGCTGCCGTTCCTCGAAGCGATTCGCCAAATGCGCTACGACGTGGGCGAAGAGAACGTGATGTACGCGCATCTCACGCTGGTCCCGCACCTCGGGGCGGCGGATGAACTCAAGACGAAGCCGACCCAGCACTCCGTGCGCGAACTTCGCGGCATCGGTATTTCACCCGATGCAATCGTCTGCCGCACCCAGTCGGCGGTTCCGATGCCGGTCGAACTCAAAGAGAAGATCGCGCTGTTCTGCGATGTGCCCCCGGGCGCCGTCGTGCAGAACGGCGACGCGAAGACGATCTATCAAGTGCCGCTCAACCTTGAAGCCGAAGGTCTCGCCGACGCCGTCGTGCGCAAGCTCGGCCTACCGACGAATGCGCCGAAGCTCGATGAATGGGCGGGCATCGTCGAGCGCATCACGCATCCCAAGCGCAAAGTGACGATCGCGCTCGTCGGCAAGTACGTCGAACTCAAAGACGCCTACATCTCAATCAATGAAGCGCTGTATCATTCGGGCATCTACCATCATGCCGAAGTGGAGATCCGGCGTATCGACTCCGTTACGGTCGAGACCGACGGCGTCGGCGTGCTCGAAGGCGCTGACGGCATCCTGGTTGCGCCGGGCTTTGGCGCACGCGGCGTCAACGGCAAACTTCGTGCGATTCAGTATGCGCGCGAACGGAATATTCCGTTCCTCGGCATCTGTTTTGGCATGCAGCTTGCATGTGTTGAATTCGCGCGCAACGTCTGCGGGTTGCCGAAGGCCATGTCGATCGAGGTGGATGAAACGACGCCCGATCCGGTGATCGACTTCATGCCGGACCAGCGCGATCTCGAGATCTACGGCGGGACGATGCGCCTCGGTTCGTACACCTGCCGCGTCGATGCGGATTCGCACGCGCAACGCGCGTACGGCAGCGACGAAATTACCGAGCGCCATCGCCACCGGTACGAGTTCAACAACAAATACCGGCCGTCGTTCGAGGAACGCGGCATGCGTTTCACCGGCCACCACGTCGTAGGAAAGACGACGCTCGTGGAGATCGTCGAACTCCCGTCCGACATGCACCCGTGGTTCGTCGGCACCCAGGCGCACCCCGAATTCAAGTCGCGGCCCAACAATCCATCACCGCTGTATCGTGATTTTGTCGGCGCCGCGCTCGCGAACGAGGCGACGCGAAACGGTCGCGCTGCCGAACCGGCCGCGCAGACGTGGACGCAAATCAAGTAACGGCCCTCATCCTCACCCGCGACGAAGAACGCAACTTGCCGCGCGCGATGACGAGCCTGCCGCACGGCATGCATGCGTTCGTGCTCGATGCCTATTCCGACGATCACACCGTCGAATTCGCGCGTTCGGCGGGTGCGGAAGTAGAGTCGCGCGAGTGGACCAACTTCGTTGACGCGCGCCGCTATGCGCTCTCGCGCATCACGACGCCGTGGGTGCTGCTCATCGACGCGGACGAAGCACTGGATGACGTGTTGTGCCAGGCGATCCTATCGGCGGATGGTGATGTTGACGGCTACATCGTACGCCGCACGACGTATTTTCGCGGCAAGCCGATGCGCATGTGGAGCAACGAGCCGTTGCTGCGTCTCGCGCGGCGTGACCGCGTGCGGGTCGAGCCGCTTCCCGCGACCGGCGGATCGTCTGCGTTACACGAACGGCTCGTGTGCGACGGCCCGGTTGCGGAACTGCCCGGCATGTTGCTGCACTACTCGTACAGCGACGGTGCAGAGTACCGCGAGAAATTCGATGCCTATACGTCGATTGAAGCTAAGGGGCTCAGCCGTGATCCCGGCCGCTTTCTGATCGAGACGCTGCTGGTTCCATTACGGTTAGGGAAGAACTTGCTCGCAAAAGGCGCATTGCTCGACGGACCGCGCGGATGGTATGTCGCGTGGTACTCCGCTCTGTATCCGGCGGTCGTTTCGTGGAAAGCGGTACGCGGATGAAACAGCGGATCGGTCTGGACGCGCGCTGCGGACGACGTATCTCCGTCGGTATGCGCACGTACATCCACGAGGTCGTCGCGCGTCTGCCGCATGTTGCCCCGCAGTACGAGTACGTCGAATATACGAAGGGCGAGAATCTCGGGATAAGCGAGCAGATCGCGTTGCCGTTCGAAATGTGGCGCGATCGCATTGCACTCGCGCATTACATGGCCCACTACGTGCCCGCCTTCGCCGAAGGCCGCTTCGTGTTCACGATCCACGATCTCATCCACTTGCGCTTCCCGCAGTTCTTTCGGTTTTATATTCGGCCGTACTACAACACGGTGGTGAAGCGCGCGTGTCTGAAAGCCAGACGGATCATCACGTCGGACCGGCGCACGATTGCCGACCTCGTGCACTTCTTTAACGTCGATCCGGCGAAGATTCGCATCGTGCCGCTCGCACCGCGCGAGCGCTTCTTCGATCCGACGGTTCCCTTCGTGGGTGAGCGGCCGTATTTTTTGAACGTCGGCAATCACCGGCTGCATAAAGACATCCCGACACTCTTGCGCGCGTGGTCTTCATTGCCCGACGAGTATGAAGTCGATCTCTACTTGACCGGCAAAGACGATCTCGATGGTGAACTGCAGCGTCTTTCGACGCCGCGGCGTAAGGCAATTGCGCTCGGCGACGTGAGCGATCAAGAGCTTGCGTCCTATTACGCAGGGGCCGTTGCGCTCGTTCATCCATCGATGCTCGAGGGATTCGGCTTGCCGTTCGTCGAGGCGATGGCGGTCGGATGTCCGGTGATTGCGACGGACGAATCGATACCGGAGCCGATTTCCGATGTCGCATTGCCGTTCGCAGTCGGCGATGCGGAAGCCGCCGCTGAATCGATGCGGCGGATGCTCGACGATGAAAGTCTGCGCCGCGACCTTGTCGAACGCGGCAAGAGTGTCGTGCGAACGCTCTCGTGGGAACGCACCGCGCGCGAAACAGCGAACATCTACGCCGAAGCGTTGGAGGAGAAGTGACGCCGACCCGCGCGCTTGCGCTCGTCTTAGTAGTTGCGCTCACCGCCGCGGCGCCGCCGGCGAAATCGCGGGCGAAAGCAACGCCGAGGCCTCCGGCCGGTATTTCGATCGTCATCAACAACTCGCGCCTGCCGCTCGAACCGCCGCCGCGGTTCATCCAGGGGCATCTATTCGTTCCGGTGCGTCGCACGATCGAGGCGCTCGGCTTGCAATTCAATCGCACCGGCAAACTCATTTGGACCGAAGTCGGCGCAAACGTCGTGTCGCTAACACTCGGCAGCGCGGTCGCGCATAACGGCACCGCGACGCTCGCGCTCGATGCGGCGCCGGTCGAACTTAAAGACGTCCTGTACGCGCCGCTGCGCTTCTTTACCGATGTGTTGGGCGCGCAAGCCACGTACGACCGGCGCACGAACACCGTGTCGATCGATGCGGAACTCGTCGGACGCAGCAACGCCGGCGTCGTGCAGCGCGGCAATCAGATCGAGCGCTTCGGAACGGTCGCCGCAATTGACGTAAACTCCGATCCGCCGACGGTGACGCTGACAACGAACGCAACCGTGAAGACGATTCCGATCACGCGCAATGCAGTCGTCGAAATGCACGACGTAAACGCGAATGTCACCGACCCGGGTGAGCTCGGCGACGTGCGTCCTGGCGACTTCGCGCGGCTCTATATCGATAAGAGCGGCCACGTGATGCGCGTGGAAGACGCGTTCGGCTCGTTCTACGGCGCCGTTGCAGCCGCGACGGCCGACCGTTTCGTCTTGACCGACGGTCACGTCGTCGCGCCGTCGCGCACGACGCAACTCTCGCTCAACGGCAAACCGGCGCAGATGTCCGATGTGAAAGTCGGCGATATCGCGAGCGTTCGCTACAACATCGAGACGAACGAGGTACGCTCGATTCTGCTCAGCCGCAAGGTCGACACGCCGCAAACGGCGGCATCAGGCGCGTCTATTTCGAGCGTCGATCTCGACGCCGACCGTCCGCTCAAAGCCGGTGATTCGATGACCGTCACCGTCCACGGTACGCCGCACGGCGCAGCGACGTTCGACATCGGCCCGTATGTGACCAACGTGTCAATGGCCGAGCGCAACCCCGGCGTCTACGTCGGCACGTATAATCTGCCGCGCGCGGCCAACTTCAGCGACGTACCGATAATTGCGCATCTACGCGTCGACGGCGCCGATGCTCCCGACGCGCAAGCGTCGCGCACCCTTTCGGTCGCCGGCAGCCCGCCGGGCATCAACGATTTTGCGCCGGATCAAAATGCCGTCGTGAACACGCACCGTCCGGCGATATTCGCGACGTTCGCAACGGAGGCCGTACCCGTCAATCCCTCGAGCATCATTCTCTGGGTCAACGGGCGCGACGTTACGGCGAATACGGTGCGCACCGAACGGTACGTGCAATACATGCCGCAGTACACCTATCCCGGCGGACAAGTGCACGTCACCGTGCGCGTCGCCGACCGGGCCGGCAATACTACGACGAAGTCCTGGACGTTCATCATTAAATAGGAGGCAACGCTTGGACTGCATTTTTTGCAAGATCATCGCGGGCGAGATTCCGGCAAAGGTCGTACTTCGCGACGACGACGTGGTCGCGATCGAGGATGTGAACCCGCAGGCCCCGACGCATCTGCTCGTGATGCCCGTCCGCCACGTTTCCAACATCGATGAGATGTCGCCGGGCACCGATGGCGCGCTCATGGCGAAACTGATCGCAACGGCGGCGCGCCTCGGACGCGAACATGGCCGCGACGGCTATCGTCTCGTCATCAACACCGGGCCGGACGGCGGACAGACTGTCGATCATACGCACGTGCACGTGCTCGCGGGCCGTCATTTGACATGGCCGCCCGGATAAGCTAAAGTACGGCAGGTACCGGGCTCGACGAGTCCGGTAGAATTTTTTTGCTGTGCTTCGCACAGCGCGAAAGGGGGGTCAACACACGATGGAAGTACGCGTAGCTCCAGGCGAATCGATTGAGAGCGCGCTGCGCCGTTTCAAAAAGGCCACCCAAAAGGCGGGGATTCTCGCCGAAGCGCGCAAGCACGAGCACTACGAAAAGCCCAGCGTCCGCCGCAAGAAAAAGTCCGCGGCAGCTCGTAAACGCCGCGCTTAATTCATGGGTGCCCTCAAAGACCGCATCTCCTCCGATCTCAAGGAGGCGATGAAGGCGCGCGATCAAGTCCGCCTCGATACGCTCCGTTCTGTGCTTTCCGGCTTTACCTACAAGCGTACGGAAGCCGGAAGCGAACTGTCGGACGCGGACGAGCTGGCGGTCGTTCAGAAGCTGGTCAAGCAACGCAACGACTCGTTTGCCGAGTTCGAAAAGGCGGGCCGCCAGGATCTGGCCGACAAGGAGCGCACGGAGCGCGACATCTTGATGGCCTACATGCCGGCCCAGAAGTCACCGGACGAAGTTCGCGGAGCGGTCAAGGCGATTATCGCCGAACTGCCGGACGGAGCGGTGAACCAAGGTGCCGTCATGAAAGCGGCGATGGCGCAACTCCGCGGTGTGGCGGACGGCAAACTGATCAGTGAGATCGTAAAAGAAGAGCTCGGCTAAGCCGGGCTCTTCTTGCATTGTAACCTTCAGATGTAGCGAAGGTAGCACCAGACATGAGGACTCTTCGCGCTTGGGTCGCGCTCGCGCTGGTCGCCTTCGGCTTGGCGGGCTATGCGCTGAGCGCTTTTGCTGCTACCGCCGAGTCCGCGGCGCCGATCGTCGTCGTGCCGGTTAACGGCACCGTCGACGACGGGATGGCGCACCTGGTCGAACGCGCCGTCTCCACGGCAAACGACAATCACGCGCGCGCACTCGTGCTCGACGTCAACAGCACCGGCGGCTTACTGGAAGATGCGTTTCGCATCAAGGATGCGATCTACACGGCGAAGGAGCCGGTGATCGCGTATATCTCGCGGCGGGCGTACTCATCGGCCGCGTTGATATCGCTAGCTTCGAACACCATCATCATGGCGCCCGGCGCATCGATCGGTGCGGCTCAACCGCATCCGACCGACAAAGAAATCGTCTCCGCGCTCAAAGCGGAGTTCCAATCGACGGCGCAGCGCAATCATCGCAATCCGGTTCTCGCCGGCGCGATGGTCGATCCGAGCGTTTCTGTTCCGGAATATAAACCGTCGGATACGTACTTAACGCTGAACACAGCCGACGCGCTGCGTTCCGGTATTGCGCAAGGACAAGCACCGACGCTCGATGCCGCGCTTGCAACGCAGCACCTCAGCGATGCACCGCGCATCTCGCCGCAATACACGTGGGCGGAAGATCTCGCGCGCTTTGCGACGGCACCCGCCGTGAGCACGCTCTTGCTCACGATCGGTACGCTCGGACTCATTCTCGAGATGCAAACGCTGCATGGTATCGCCGGGACGATCGGCGTTGCGGCGCTCGCGCTGTTCTTCGGGACGCACGTCTATGCGGGATTCTCGAACGGCCTCGTGATCGCGCTCGCGATTCTGGGATTGATCGGCATCCTGTGGGAGTTGCACGTCGTGCCCGGCCATGGTGCGCCGGGCATACTCGGCGCACTCGCCTTGCTTGCAGCCGTGCTGCTCGCATTCGGCGTGCCGTTTTTCTTCATCGCCGTCGAAAGCGTTTCGACCTCGATTATCCTCACCGTCATCGCGTTCGCCTTCTTGACGCGCGTCTTCCCGCAGAACGCGTGGATGCAGAAATTGACCCTCGCGGCGGCGCAAGGCCCCGAGTACGTCACGAGCGCCGATTTTTCGTCGCTACGCGGGGCCGTCGGCACAGCGGCATCGTATCTTCGACCCGCGGGAATCGCGTCGATCGACGGGCATCGCGTCGATGTGCTGACCGAAGGCGAGTTCATTCCGGCAGGGACGCCGGTTCGCGTCACGCGCGTCGAAGGCGCGCGCATCTTCGTAGAGCCCGTAACGCTCCCGAGCTATAAGTAAGGAGACTTCGCAAACGTGGTAGCAGTAAGCGCGGCGGTCATCTTCTTCGTCGCAGTAATCCTGTTCTTTGCATTCTTATATTATTTTCCAATCGGTCTCTGGATCAGAACGATTGCAGCGGGCGTGCCGCTCGGTATCGTCTCGCTCGTGCGTATGCGTTTGATCGGCATACCGCCAGGCGTTATCGTGACGAATTACGTTCGCGCTCGTAAAGCGGGGTTGAATCTTACGGTCGATCAAATGCAATCGCACTATCTTGCCGGCGGTAACGTCGAGAACGTGACACTTGCGATGATCGCGGCGCAGCGCGCGCAAATTCCGCTTGAATGGCAGCGCGCGGCCGCAATCGATCTTGCGGGACGTAACGTCGTTGAAGCCCTGCAGACGTCCGTCGTTCCGAAGGTCATCGAAACGCCGATCTTTCAAGGCGTCGCGCAGAACGGCATTCAGCTCAACGTCAAGGCTCGTGTGACGGTCCGCAGCAATCTCGACCGCTACGTCGGCGGCGCCGGCGAACAAACGATCATCGCCCGCGTCGGCGAAGGCGTCGTCTCGGCCGTTGGTGCAGCAGTCGATCACAAAGAAGTGCTCGAGTATCCGGACCGCATTTCGAAGACGGTCCTGACCAAAGGGCTCGACGCCGGAACGGCGTTCGAAATCGTGTCGATCGATATTGCGGACGTGGACGTCGGCAAAAATATCGGCGCCGAATTGCAAACGTCGCAAGCCGAGGCCGATCGCCGCATTGCGCAAGCCAAAGCTTCGGAGCGTCAATACGCGGCAATGGCATCCGAACAAGAGCAGAAGGCCCAGACGCAAGCGATGCGCGCGAAGGTCGTTGAAGCCGAGGCTTCAATTCCGCTCGCCATCGCCGATGCGTTCAAGAACGGCAACCTCGGCGTCATGGATTACTATCGTTTGAAGAACATTCAAGCCGATACGACGATGCGCGACGCGATCGGCGGAAGTGTCGACGGCGCGCAGCCGCCGGAGAATCCGCCGCCGCAGCCGCCGGGTACTCGATGACGCCGATTCTCGCGGCGGTGCCCGTCGATACGCTGATTTGGATCGTCTTGCTCCTTATCGGCGCAATCGGCAGCATCATCTCGAACGCGCGGAAGGCGCGGCGCGCGGCGCAGACGGTGCAAACGCGCCGCACAGCCGCTCCCGTGCCTCAGCCCGTCGCTGCGCCGCCGTCACCGAGGCCCACGGCCGTGCCCGTTGCACCGCCGATCGTGACGCGGCGGATCGCGAGCAGTCCGCCGCCGCCGGCACCCGCAATCACCGCACCTGCGGTCGTGCAGCCGCATGGAACCGGGGGCTTTCGTGGTATGTTCGAACGAGGGAGTCTCGTCCGCTCGATCATCGCGGCCGAAGTGCTCGGCCCGCCCAAAGCTTTGCAGGAGCAATCGATCTGGAGTCCACGGCACAGCGAACCGTCGATCTAAGTGACCTAACCGACCACGTCCGTCTCTTCGGACAGTTCGATCAAAATCTCTCGGCGCTCGAGCATCGCCTCGACGTCAGGGTGCGCGCCGACGGAAACCGGCTGCTGCTCGCGGGCGAACAAGAGAACGTCGATCGCGCGGAACACGCCGTGCGGCGCATGCTCGACGCTGCGGTGGACGGTGCGCAAATTACACCGGACGATGTCGCGCTCGCGGTCTCGGACGTACGTGAAGCGCCCGGCGGACAAGCGCTGCCGGGAACGTTGCTGCGCAATCATCGCGGGAAAGAGATCCGTCCGAAAACGCCCGGGCAGCGCGCACTCGTGAGCTCGATCGATCGCAACACCTTGACGATCGGCATCGGTCCGGCCGGAACCGGCAAGACGTTTCTCGCGGTCGTCATGGCGGTTCGATCGCTGAAAAACCGCGAGGTCTCGCGCGTTATTCTTTCGCGCCCTGCGGTCGAAGCGGGTGAGAAGCTCGGCTTTCTTCCGGGCGACTTACGCGAAAAAGTCGACCCGTATCTGCGTCCGCTCTACGATGCGCTCGAGGATCTGCTCGATGGTACCGTGGTTGCGAAATATCTCGAACGCGGAACGATCGAAGTTGCGCCGCTTGCATACATGCGCGGACGCACGCTCAACGACGCATTCATTATTCTCGACGAAGCGCAGAACGCGACGCCCGATCAGTTGAAGATGTTCCTGACGCGCTTAGGAACGGGTTCGAAGATGGTGGTCAACGGCGACGTGACGCAGATCGATCTGCCGTCGGGGGCGCGCAGTGGTTTACGTGACGCCGCCGCACGTTTGGAACGTCTCGATGATATCGGTGTCGTCGAACTTACTGAAACCGATGTGGTCCGTCATCCGCTCGTTGCGCACATCATTCGGGCGTATGCACGTACACTATCGCAATGAAGTGCGTCGAAGCGGCGTAGATGCGCGCGCGCTCAAAGCGACCATGCGCACGTTGTTGAATGCCGTCGGCGAGCCGGATTCCGCGATTTCGGTGACGATCGTGAACGACGATGCGATTCGTGAGATTAATCGCGAGCACCGCGGCAAAGACAAGCCGACGGACGTACTGAGCTTTCCGCTGGAACCCGAACCCTTTTCACAAGAACGGCTACTTGGCGACATCGTCATCAGCATCGACACCGCGCGACGTCAAGCGGCGGATTACGACGCGCCCGTACAACGCGAAATCGATCGTTTGCTCATTCACGGCCTGCTGCACGTGCTCGGACACGATCACATGGAGCCCGAAGAGCGCGACGTCATGGAACGCGAAGAACGGCGGCTCGCAGATGCAATCGGCATGCCGTGGCCGTACGAGACGTAGCGACATGAAGTTCTGGCGTTCGTTCAATCACGCATTTGAAGGCATCATGTACGCGGCGCGCACGCAGCAGAATATGCGCGTGCATTTCATCATTGCGCTGCTCGTCGTCCTCGCTTCGCTGTTCTTGCGGCTCGACCGCTACTACGTGGTCGCGCTCGTTATCATCATCGCGGTCGTACTCGCACTCGAACTGATCAACACGGCCGTTGAAGCGATCGTCGATCTGCTGACCGTCACTCATCATCCGCTCGCGAAGACTGCGAAAGATGCGGCGGCGGGGGCCGTGCTCGTCACGTCGATCGCCGCGATCGTCGTCGGCTACCTCGTGTTCTACCAGGGCATCATCAACGGCGGCCAGCGCGTCTTCGCCGCGGTCGCGACTGTGCCGAGCAACCTGGCCTTCGTCGTGCTCTTTGCCGTCGCGATCGTGACGATCTTCGCGAAGGCTTGGGTCGGTCGAGGCTCGGCGCTCCAGGGAGGCGCCGTCTCCGGCCATGCTGCGCTGTCGTTTGCGGCGGCGACGCTGCTCGCATTCCTCTACCAGCGCCCCCTGCCGGCACTCCTCGCCTACTTTATCGCCTTCCTCGTGGCCCAGACGCGCGTGGAGGCGAACATCCACTCGACGGCCGAGGTGGTCGCCGGGGCCGTGCTCGGTACCGTTGCCGCTCTGGCAATCTACCTCTTGGCGCGTCCACACCTTGTGTTATAATGGCGCCGATTTGAAGAAAGACCCCTACCGAAGCTGCGGGCCGCGCCCGGGCGACCTCATTCGAGGCCTGCATCGATGACGACGGCCCACCCGAACTGGCTGGAAGTCGCAGCCCTCGTTGTCCTAGTTTGCTTTTCTGCGTTCTTCTCGGCGTCGGAAACGGCGCTCGTCGCCGTTTCACGACTCCGCGCCCGTGCGCTCATCGAGCGGAAGGTCCGCGGCGCCGACGACGTCTTGAAGCTCGTGGACGACAAGAGCCACATGTTGAGCTCGATCCTCATCGGCAACACGGTCGCGCTCCTCGCGGCGGACTCGCTCGCGACCGCGATCATGATCGATCTCGGCCTGCCGGACCCGGCGGTCTGGTCGACGGTCCTGATGTCGGTCGTGCTGCTGCTTTTCGGCGAGATCATCCCGAAGACGGTGGCGAGCTCTGCCGGTGAGCGGTACTTGCTCTTCCTCGGCAAGCCGATGCGCTTGGCCAACGCGATCCTCACCCCGATCACGAGCGTCTTCATTTTTATCGCGAACGTGTTGTTGCGGATCGTCGGCGTCAAGCATTCGACGCACATGTACGTGACGGAAGAAGATATTCGCGCGCTCGTGAACGTCGGCGCCGAACAGCGCGTCATCGAAGAAGAAGAACGGGAGATGATTCATTCGGTCATCGAGTTCGGCGATACGATCGTGCGCGAAATTATGACGCCTCGTCCCGAAGTCATCGCCGTCTCGATCGACGACTCGCCGCGCCGCGCGCTCGACGTCGTTATCGCCGAAGGCTATTCGAAACTGCCCGTGTACCAGGAATCCAAGGACGACATTATCGGCGTCGTCCACGATCGCGAATTGCTGATTGCGCTTTCGAACGGGACGCTCTCGCAAACGAGCCTGCGCGCGCTGATGCGTCCCGTGCAGCACGTTCCGGAGACCAAGAAAATCGCCGAACTGCTTCGCGACATGCAGCGCGAAAAGTATTCGATGGCGATCGTCATGGATGAATACGGCGGCACAGCCGGCCTCGTTACGATGGAAGATCTGCTCGAAGAGATCGTCGGCGAGATTCGCGACGAGCACGACATCGACGAGCAAGAACCGATTCACGTCATCTCCGAAAATGAAGCGGTCGTGGAAGCGGGCACGAATATCGACGACGTGAACGCGGAACTCGGCACCCACATTCCAACCGAAGACTTCGAAACGATCGGCGGCTATATCGTCGGTCTCTTCGGCCGGCTGCCGAAAGAAGGCGAGGAAATCGAAGCCGATTCGCGGACGCGCTTCAAAGTCGAGCGTACACGCGGACGCCGAATCTTGAGCGTGCGTGTCTTTACGCGGCCGCCGGTGGCGGAAGAAGAGGGCGAAGGCGAAGGGGCCGAACATGATGTCGTCCCCTGATCTCGACGAATTGCTTTCCGCCGCGCGCGATGCGCGCGAACGGGCCTATGCGCCGTATTCGAACTTTCGGGTGGGCGCGGCGCTCGATGCGGGCGACGGTAACGTGATCGTCGGATCGAACGTCGAGAATGCGAGTTACGGACTTTCGATGTGCGCGGAACGCTCGGCGATATTCGCCGCCGTCTCTGCCGGGTTTCGCGACTTCACTGCCATCGCAATTGCCGGACCCGAGGGCGTGCTGACGAGTCCATGTGGCGCGTGCCGTCAGGTGCTCGCCGAATTCAATCCCAACATGGTGGTCGTGTTTACCGCTTCAGACGAAGCGATCGAGACGACCGCCGCGGAGCTTTTGCCGCATTCCTTCGGGCCGTTCGTATAAGACTCGCGGTATCGTGTTGCGCGCCCGCCCTTTGGGAGAAGCGGATCGCATCGTCACGCTCTTTTCGACCGAGAGCGGCAAACTCGACGCGGTCGCGAAAGGCGTGCGCCGCGCAAAAAGCCATCTCGCGGGCCGCTTGGAGTTCGGGAACGAATGCGAGCTTCAAATGCATCGCGGCCGTTCGCTGGACGTCATCGTGCACGCCGATATCGTCAATGCGCCGTGGCAGTCGCTCGTCGAACCGGAACGATTCGCCGTTGCCCAACTCGTCGCAGAATTGATCGATGCCTTCTGCGAGCCGGGACTTGCACTACCTGACGTTTATGCGTTGCTTTCCGGAATGTTGAGCGCGATCGCCGCAAGCAATACGCCGCGCGCGCTCGTACCCCGGTTTTCGCTCCGATTGCTCTCGGCGCTTGGAATCGAACCGCCCGTCGACGCGTGCGTACGATGCGGACTTGCCTTTGAGGACGAACATGCCTGGGTCGACGGCGAGGCCGGTGGATTCATTTGCTCGCGTTGTCGCGAACGCTGGCGCGATCTCATCGAACTCGATGCCGCCGATTTGCGCAATCTTGCGGAACTCGCGACGCCGCGCGGACAGCGCGGAGCAGGTCTGATGGCGCGCCCACACGTCGCGCAGGCCGTCGATGCGCTCATCGTGCATCACTTGGGTCGCCGACCGAAAGCAGCACTCCAGCAGTGAGCATCATGGCGCTCGATGTGGGCAGCAAGCGGATCGGCGTCGCGGTCGCCGATCCGACAGGAACCTTTGCGCTGCCGGTCGGCACCGTCGAACGTTCGAATCTGCGCGCCGATTTGGCGAAGCTCGAAGAGTACTTCGAGTCATACATGGTGCGCGAGCTCGTCGTCGGCGATCCGGTTTCGCTGGGCGGCGAACGCGGAATCGCGGCGCAGAAAATGGACACGTTCGTCGAGCAACTCCGCGGCGTGTTTTCGGGTACCATCCACCGAGTGGACGAACGCATGACGACGGCGCAGGCGACCAAGACGCTGATCGCCGCAGATGTATCGCGCAAGAAGCGCAAAGAGGTCGTCGATAAGATGGCGGCCGCGTTGATTCTGGAAACGTTTCTCGCGCGCAGGCGGAACGAGGCGCGATGACGCGTACCGTTCGCGTAGCCGGCGGCATCACCGTTGCCGTCGCGCTGGTCGTTGTCGCAATTGCGGCGTGGTTTTTCTATAGCCTCTACGGCGACCGCTCGCACCCCGTACGGTCGACGCAAGTGATCGTTCCGCGCGGTTCGACGCTTGGTGATGTCGCGGACCAGCTGACCGGCGCAGGTGTGATTTCGAACACCGCCTCATTTCGTCTGCTTGCCCGCATGCAACATGCCGACGCGGACGTGCATGCCGGCGAATTCCAGTTTGCGCCACACCAGACGCCCGCCGAAGTCTTGCACGCGCTCGTAACCGGCGGCGCGCAAATCGCCACGTGGGTGACGATTCCCGAAGGCTTTACTGCGTCGCAAATTGCGGAGCGCTTACAGTCCGCCGGGGTGAGTTCGGGAACGAATTTCGGACGGTATTTTCTCAGCACGCCGTTCGATGTGGATGGAACGAAGACGCAGAACCTCGAGGGATTTCTCTTTCCCAGTACCTACTTAGTGCCGCTCGATGCGACGGGACCGCAGATCGAGAAGCAATTCACCGATGAATTCTCCAAACAATTGCCGTCCGACGCAAGTACGCGCGCGCGAGCGTTGCACGTGACCGTGCCGCAAGGCGTTACTGTCGCGTCGCTCGTCGAACGTGAGGCGAAGATCGATAGCGACCGGCCGATCATCGCCGGCGTCATCTATAACCGGTTGCGGCTCAATATGCCGCTGCAGGTCGACGCTACCATCGAATACGCGTTGCCGCAGCATAAGACCGAGCTCTCATTCGGCGATCTGAAGATCCAGTCGCCCTATAATAGCTATCTGCACGCCGGGCTTCCGCCCACACCGATTGCCAATCCGGGACATGCGTCCCTCGAAGCCGCCTTCCACCCGGCCCCCACCGATGCACTTTATTACGTTTATTGCGGGAACGGGCACCATGTATTTGCGAAGACGCTTGCTGAGCATCAGGCCAATGTGGCGCGGTGCTTGCACTAACGATATAGGAGCTAGTCATGACGTCCAACAACGGTGAAGCCAAGAGCGGCCCGCTCGAATTGAGCGAAGTGCTCTACATCGAAACCAAGGACGGTGGCGAGCTGCCGTTCGAAGTCGTGGGCATTCTCGAAGATCCCGATGACGGATCATCGTATGCCGTACTGATGCACGAGCCCAAAGACGAAGAGGGCGAAAGCGAGTTTATCGTCACCGATCTCGAGGGCAACCTTCTCGACGATGACGACCTCGCGCAAGAGATTCTGGACGAATTTCTGGTGTTCGCCGAAGAAGCCGGAGACGAAGGCGGAGGCGAGACGTAATCCGCGTCCTCTTTCTCTCCGCAAACGTCGGCGCAGGTCACCTTTCGGCTGCGAAAGCCGTCTGCGCCGCGTTGCATGAGATCGATCCCGCGGCACGCACGAGCGTCGTCGATTCGTATAAGTACGCTGCGCTCGTCGTGTCGCGCGTGGTATCGGAAGGCTATCTGCAAATGGTCAAGACGATACCGCAAATGTACGGCTACATCTACAACCGCGCGGAGCGCGCGACCGAAGTGGGATTGTTCCGGACGTGGGCGCATCAGTTCACGGCCGGCAATCTGCGCGAGCTCTTCGAACGCGAGCAGCCCGACGTGGTCGTGTGCACGCACGCCTTTCCGGCGGGCGCCATGGCCGAGTACAAGCGGATGTTCACCGACGCGCCGCCCGTGGTCGGAATCGTTACCGATTTCGCCGTGCACACGTTTTGGATTCACGATAACCTCGATGCGTATTGCGTAAGCACCAATGCAATCCGCGATACGATGATCGCGCGGGGTGTGCGCCCCGAGCGTATCATGACCAGCGGTATACCGGTCGATCCGCGGTTTGCGCGTACCGACGAAGCGATCGAATCGCTGCGCGAGCGGCTCGGGCTGCCGCCCGACCGTCAAATCGCCCTGATGATGGGGGGCGGCCTCGGCTTCGCGCCGCTCGAAAACATGTTGCGCGCGATGAAAGATGTAGAGGCGCCGATCGCCGCCGTCGTCATTGCCGGACGAAATTCACGCGTGGAGACGCGCGTTTTAAGCGTCGCCGAGGGCATGGAGTATCCGGTGCGTGTATTGCGTTTCGTCGAGAACGTCTACGACTACATGCACGCGGCCGACGCGTTCGTCACGAAGCCCGGCGGGCTCAGCACGGCCGAGGCGCTCGCCGCCGAAGTCCCGCTCGTGCTTTGCAAGCCGTTGCCCGGTCAGGAAGAACGCAACGTCAAGGTGCTGACCGAATGGGGCGCCGCCGTGCGGGCGCGGACGATGCACGATCTGCCGCAGCTGCTGATGAACGTGATGACGGATTCGACCCGGCGCAAGCGAATGATTCAAGCAGCACGTCGCTACGGAAAACCGAATGCCGCGAGGGATG
The DNA here is from genome assembly GCA_019232905.1 of Vulcanimicrobiota bacterium. Classification (GTDB taxonomy): domain Bacteria; phylum Vulcanimicrobiota; class Vulcanimicrobiia; order Vulcanimicrobiales; family Vulcanimicrobiaceae; genus JAMXLG01. The sequence continues at coordinate 47,163 of JAFANA010000098.1, read as the reverse complement.
CAGCGACGCTGATCGCGCGCCTCGCATCGGCAACAAAGGAGGGTGTCGCATGAGATTGCCGTCTTCGTCCACCTACGGATTTTGGCTCGCGCTGTTACGCATTTACGCGGGTGCATTTTGGTTGATGCACGGCATCCCGAAATTCACGCAGAGCCAAGACTTCATGCCGCCGACCGGCATGATGATGCAGTTCGTCAACAACGCCGTGCAGCACACGAGCGGTCCGTACCAACAGTTCCTTACTAGCGTCGTGTTGCCCAACGCATCGCTCTTTGCCGAACTCGTTCGCCTCGGTGAGGTCATCACCGGCTGTTTGCTGCTGCTCGGGTTTTTCACGCGAGTCGGGGGCTTCATCGGTGTGCTGCTCGCGTTGAATTATTTGAGCGCAAAAGGCGGACTCGGACATTTGAGCATGTGGTCGGGCCTCGACGCGGCCGCACTGGCATTGAGCGCGATCAATCTAGTATTGCCGACGGGCCGCGTACTCGGCGTCGATGGCCTGCTGGCACGCAGCCGCCGCCCCGCGAAAACCGCAGCGGAACAACCCGTCTTCGTCGACGAACCCCCCATGACTGGACCGACGGCGCCGTCGTCGTAGAGCGCGACGGGACTGATCGGCCCTACGACCGGGTCACGGACGGACCTTCACTGGTCTGGAACACGACCGTAAAATGGTCGGGCTTATGACGCGTGAAGAGCTTGACCGACTCTTTGAATCCCGTCGCTCCGCGGAGGCTTTTGCGGCGCTTCGACGCGCATGGCTGGAAACGCCGGATCTTTCGACAGCTCTGCACGTCATTTCGAAGTTCGAGCGACATCGCGACGCAGTGACGTTGACACCGCAGCGCGTCTTTATTGCGCGCACCTTTGCAGTCGAACCGCTCGTGCCGCTATTGCGTGCCGCCGCCTACACGAACGGCATCGACCTCATGGTGCAGCTTGGCGAGTTCAATGCCTACGCCGCCGAGATCTTGGACCCGCAGAGCGCGCTCTACCGCGGCAATCCGCAGATCGTCATCCTCGCGACGAATACCGCATCAATCGCACCCGCGCTATGGGAACCGGCGAACCTTTCGGAGCAAGCGATGCGCGACGAGGGCGATGCGGCGTTCACGCACCTGCATTCGCTCATCACCGCGTTTCGTAAGCACAGCGAAGCGAGCCTGATCGTTCACTCGCTCGATCAACCGGACACTACGCCGCTCGGCGTGCGCGAATCGTCCACGTTCGGTCAACGCAAGGCGATCGCTTCGGTGAACGAACGAATGTCGAGCGCGGCGAGCAGCCATCGCGGCGTGTACGTCCTCGACTACGATGCCCTCGTCGCACGCCACGGGCGGCGTGCCTGGTGGGATGCCCTCAAGTGGGAACGCTATCGCGTTCCCGCTACCGCAGCAAATCTGCGCCATCTAGCCGATGCTTGGCTGCGTTTCATTCATCCGCTTAGCGGCGTCGTTGCAAAAGTGGCCGCCGTCGACCTGGACAACACCCTGTGGGGCGGTATCGTGGGCGAGGACGGCTTCGCCGGGATTCGCATGGGCAGCGAGCTTGCGGGTACGCCATACCGCTCGTTGCAGCGCGCGCTGCTCGCGCTTCGCGAACGTGGAATAATTCTTGCGATTTGCAGCAAGAACAACGAAACCGATGCCATGGAGGTGTTGCAGCGTCACCCGGACATGCTGTTGCGGCCGGAACACTTCGCCGCGATTCGGATCAACTGGGAGAGCAAGAGCGAAAATCTGCGGGCGCTCGCGGCGCAACTCAATGTCGGGCTCGATGCCGTTGCGTTCATCGACGACAATCCCGTTGAATGCGCCGAAGTTCAGGCGGCGCTCCCCGAAATACGCATCATTCAGTTGCCCGGCGAGCCGGTGCATTTCGCGCAAACGATCCTCGATTTTCCGCCGTTTGAGCGTCTCGAGGTCTCGAGCGAAGACGCTGCACGGACGCAGTACTATCGCGAGCAGCAGTTGCGAGATGAGCTGCTCTCCACCGTAACATCAAAAGAAGCGTTCCTGGTATCTCTGAAGCAGGAAGCCGAGATCGCTTCGGTTTCTCCCGTGACGCTGGCTCGAACCGCACAGCTTACGCAAAAGACCAATCAGTTCAACCTCACGACCCGCCGCTACTCACAAGAGCACATCGCACGATTCGTGGACGACGTATCCTATACCATACGAACCATTCGCGTGAAGGACCGCTTTGGGGACAACGGCATCGTCGGCGTTGCTATCACGCGCGACGATGGCGACGCGTGCGAAATCGATACGTTTTTGTTGAGCTGTCGCGTCATCGGCCGCGGTATCGAGACCGCTTTAGTCGCCCAACTAGCCGATGAGGCGCGAGCTCGCGGAGCGTCGCGGCTGATCGGCACGTTTATCCAGACGCCGAAGAACGCACCGGCGCAAAACTTCTACGAAGATCACGGGTTCACGTGCATCGCCCGAGACACGGCGAGTTCAACGTGGGAATTCCCGCTCGATCGAACGATTGACATTCCTCAATGGGTCACTGTAACGTCGCTCGGGAGTTTTACCGCGTGAACTCGACGCTAGATATTGTTTGTGAAGTCGCCGCGCAGGTCTTCGGCTTGCCGGACGGCGGGATTACGGAGGATTCTTCGCCCGACACTGTGGGAGAGTGGGATTCAACGCGCCAATTGTTTTTGGTTCTCGCGCTAGAGGAGCGCTTCGGCGTGCAACTGGCGCCCGAAGAGATAGAGAAGCTTACGAACATCGGCGAGATCGCAAACGCGCTCGAAAGGACTCTTGCAAACGCCGCTAACCGTGTAAGTTAACCGGCCGATTCCTTTTTCGCCGCTACCATGAAGACGCGCGCAGGCGATCCGGCAGCGTAACTATTCGGCGGTATGTCGGACACCACGCTCGATCCCGGAGCAATAATCGAATTGCGGCCGATTCGAACGCCGAAGCTGATCGCTACGTTCGATCCGACCATCACACCATCTTCGAGTACGATCGGCGCAAAGTTCATCACGGGGGGCGCTTCGGGATTTTCACGGTCGCGCTGCAGCGTATGAGCATATAATACGCAGTGTGGGCCGAGATGCACGCCGTTACCAAGCGTTATTCCACCGGCACCGTGCAGTACGGAGTACGGTCCGATCTCGCAGTTGTCGCCCATCGCAATGTGCCCGCGGTAGTCGTTCCACAGGCCGCCCGCGCAGTTCAGGTACGCTCGGACGTCGATGAAGCAATTCTTTCCGTATGTGAACTTGTTCTCGCCCAGAACGATCACTTCACGTCCGAGCGCGATGCCCGGTAACCGCGCCGCGAGCGTGTTTCGTCCCAGGATGCGGTCGACGCCCGCTTTTAGCCGGCGTGCTGCGCGGCGCAGGATCATGATTCCCTCCGCGACGCCGCGTGTATCTCGCATACAATCGGAAGCGTGACGTCGAGAACGTCGGACGACCTTACCGGCGTCAGCGTTGTGGTTTGACGGTTCATGTCGAAGCACAGCATCTCGTCGGCTGATTTTACCATCGCGTATTCGGTGACCTCGCGCGACCGCTCGTCGAGAACAGCCGACGACGATCTCGCAGCGCCGGGAAAAACACAACGCGCACGGCCGCGGCGAGGATCTTGGCAGCTCATTGCGCCCGTCGGCGGGCAGGCGCGGCGCGTGGGCGAAGCGAACCGTTCGCCGCTGACCCGCATCGACGGCATTGCGATCGAGTTCAGTGTGGAGAGATGGCCGAGCGGCTGAAGGCGGCGGTTTGCTAAACCGTTATACGATGTAAAGTCGTATCGAGGGTTCGAATCCCTCTCTCTCCGAATCGCCGCCTTGCCTCGCATATATCGGCGAAGCAGGGAAAGAAAAAACGACCCCGTATCTACGGAGGTCGCCCACGAAGCAACACGCGGTCGTAGCTCAATTGGATAGAGCAACAGGCTACGAACTTGTAGGTTGGGGGTTCGAGTCCCTCCGACCGCGCCATTCGCAAAAAACCTCGGTAATTGCCGAGGTTCTTTTTGTTGTTTCTCAACCGCTCGCTCGTTTGTGTTCGCCCCTTGTCCGGTTAACATGGAAGCACTTTGCCTGGAGGCGTTTGATGCGACTCTCTGCTATTGTGCATGCCCTTGCTCTCTTCGGCTGCGGGACGCTTTGCGCGTGCACGGGCGTCGACGCGGGACTGTCGTCGCCACAGGTACCACGAGTGGCACTACCCGCGACGGTCTCTTCTTTGGGCGCGCTGACACAGTTGCAAGTCTTCGACACGGAAATGAACGCCGTGCAGGCAACGGCGGCGGCGAGTCGCGTGAGTTGGGTGTGGGGTGCGGGCGCCGGCCGCCACGGTGCCACCGCCGGCGCGTGGCTCGCGGGAAATCCACATCTGGTCCCGATTCTGTATACCTATCAGGGCGCCGACAATCCGAACATCGACACCAATACGATTGGCGGAAGCCATCTCGCATGGTTCCAAGCGAACCACCCGGATTGGATTGTCTACGATTGCGATGCGCAGAACCGGCCGACGACGACGGTTGCATATCAACCCGGCTTGCCGGATGCGGTTCCGCTCGACATCAGCAATCCCGCTGTGGTCGCATATCAAATGAACGTTGCCGCGCAGGCGGCGATCGAACGCAGCGATTCGGCGGTTGGGGCAGACCAAACGCTGTTTTACGATTTCGACGGCGGTCAAAAGCCCGGATGGTACGGTTGCGGCGTTTACACCGGTCCGCATTTCACGGGATTTATCCGGCGGTGGGGTGGGAACAGCGGGGGCTTTCCAAATGCCGATCCCAAGTGGGCATCCGATGTTGCAACCTGGGTGAAGATGGCAAAACAAACGCTCGTCGGCCGTGCGGCATTCTTGCGGCATCCGCTTCGCCTGGTTATCAATCACCCGACGAATGATCCCGCCGATCCCAACGAGCAAATGCTGGCACAGTACGCTGATGCAAATCTCGACGAAGCCGGTTTCGGCGGCTATGGAACGTACGTGCAAGGAGGATTGCTCGGACGCACGCTCCGGTCCATGACGTTCTGGCAAGCGCATGGGACGTTTCTCGTGATCGACAAATTCTATCCGTCCGACTCGGGGTGTTGCGCGACTGCCCGAATCACATCAGCTCAACTCTCCTGGGCGGTGGCTTCGTTCTTGCTCGGTAATCTCGGCCACGCTGCGTTTTATGTAACGAGCGGCCCGTATGGCGTACCATCGTCCTTTCCGGAATACGCTACGGTTAACGCGCGCATCGGAACTCCGTGCGGAGGTTACGCCCGCAGCGGCTCGTTATATGTCCGCCGGTACAGCGGCGGATACGTCGTCGCGAACGATTCAACGTCGACCGTCAACGCGACGCTGCCCTTGCCGGCCTCTGCGTACGTCGACATGGAACGACGCCCGGTGACGAACCCGCTTCGGGTCGGCGGAACGGAAGCGCACGTGCTCTTTAGTTCGAGCGGCTGCTAAAGCCGGTTGCCCTGCCGCTACCTCCCTCAGACGTTGCACGCCGGGGAGGGTTCTGGTACAGTCAGGTGTCGAAAAACCAAATCTGCGGCATGGCTCGGTAGCTCAGTGGTAGAGCAGGGGACTCATAAGCCCTTGGTCGTGTGTTCAAATCACACCCGAGTCACCAGTTTTGGGGTGCGGCCGTCCCTCGTGGCGGCCGTTCCCGTTCTAGAGGTGTTTTAATGTCCACGATTCCGTGCGATTTCTGTCCTCATCCGGTCGATCGAAACCAGATGGAGGAGATCGAGATCTCGCACTACGTGCCGGATAGCTCGGGCGACGATCTCGCCTATGCGCGCACGTATTTCTTCGGTCATCCCGACTGCGTGCGCAAGTTTTATCGCTCGCTGGTCGATCATAAACTCGATCTCTTCAAACATCTTCCCGCATCGGGAAGCGCTCCGGAATAACGGAGCGGATCATGCGCCCGTAGCTCAATGGATAGAGCGTCGCCCTCCGAAGGCGAAGGTTGGATGTTCGAGTCATCTCGGGCGCGATTTCTTTCTCAAACGCAATGACGGACGAAGAGTACCTACGCCGCGCGATGCAGCTTGCCGATCGCGCTGCAGACGCGGGTGACGTGCCGATCGGTGCGGTGCTCGTCTCCGGCGATCTCGTTCTTGAAGCAAAAAACGAAAAGGAAACGCGCCCCGACGCAACAGCACACGCAGAGATGATTCTGCTGCGCGAAGCGGCGGAACGTCTCGGCGCGTGGCGTCTATCCGACGCGACGTTGTACGTCACGAAAGAACCGTGCGTGATGTGCGCTGGCGCGATGATTGCCGCGAGAATCAAACGCGTCGTGTACGGCGCGCGCGATCCTAAAGGCGGTGCGGACGGCGGCGCATTCGACATCTTGCGCTCGCCGAAAACGAATCACCGGCTGGAAGTCACCACCGGCGTTTTGGAAGAGGAAGCGGCAGCGCAGCTCCAAGCTTACTTCCGGCAAAAGCGTGAGAAACCGGTAAATGAAGGTATCCCGTCAGAAACGGGGTAGTAACGGACGCTCTGCAAAGCACAAGTTGGGGAGAGGTGGTCGAGTGGTTGAAGGCACCCGCCTCGAAAGCGGGCGTACCTGATGAGGGTACCGTGAGTTCGAATCTCACCCTCTCCGCCATGTGAAAACGAGCCCGGCAATTGCGCCGGGCTCGTTCTTTATTACGCGGGTGAAAATGAAGGCGAAGCTATTCCTACGCGCGCATTGAGCGGCGCGCCGTCGAGCCACGCCGTTGCCAGACCGACGTGGTGCGCGAGAAGCGAAAGTGCTGCGATTTCATCTTTTGCGTACAGGGTGTGATCCGGCTTCGGGCCGCAGCAAAGAAAACCGATCATTTCGCCGCGTACGGTCATCGGAACGTATAAGACGTGGTGGCGGTCATCGGATTGATCGTCCGCTTCAAATGGTTCTTGCCAGCGGCGCAGACGTAACGTCGTTGAGTCGTTGAATTCATAGACCGGCGGAAAAATCTCTTTGCCTCCCGCGCTCGTCCGCCTATATTCACCGCTCGCACAGATGTAGAATGCGGATCCGAGCGGATTGAGCGTCTTGATAATCGTCCGAACCGCAATGTTCGTCATTGCGTAGGCGTCGGTTGCCGCATCGGCTTCGCGCGCGACACGTTGGATTTCCGCTAAGCCTTCGATTCGCTTGCGGAAGAAGACTTGCGTCAGACGTTCTTCGACGAACGAGTGTATCGAACGAGCCGAAATTCCGAGGATCAGCACGACGGCAAGTGTCGTGAGCTGCGCCAACATGCCGCCGCGCTCGCTCGAGAAACCGACGCGTTCTTCGAAGACCTTTCCGATCGCCCACTCGGCGCCGACGAAGAGCGAGACGATGATCAGCGATACGACCGTGAAGATCGTAGCGCGGGATACGATCAAGTTCAGGTCGACGAGCCGATGGCGCAAGATCGGATACGCGACGCCGAACGAGAGAAAGAAGACGGATATCGCTTCGTAGATATCGTGCGCGTGAACGCTCATCGTGTGCCCGCTCAACTCTGCAACATCGGGAATCGCGACGCAAATCACTGCGACGATCCACGATCCGCCGAGCCAGCGCGTAGCTGCTCTATACGATGCTGGTGCGGTCATTAACGCGTCGACGATTGCAGCGACAACTACGGCAAAGAGTGCGAGTTCGATGAAGTCCGCGGACTTCAGCGTGCCCAACGCTGCAAAGGCCGGTAATCGCAGCGTTAGAGCTATCTCTTGGACGCATGAGGCTACGAGGGCGACGGGTCCGAGACGCGCGAGTGTGTTTCGCAATGCCGAACGCACCGGCGTTAGTGTTGTCAGCAACGACAACGCGGCCCAAATCATGGCGCCCCGCAGCAGCGGTCCTACAAATAAGAGGAAGAACGCAAGTATTGTATTCCCGCAGACATTCGCCGCACCAGCAACAAACGCGCTTCCACCGGCATAAAGCAAAACGAGTGCTGCACGCACCGCCGTTTGAGAGTCGCGAGCGCGAAGGATAACGAGGAGTGCAATGATCCAAGCCTCAAGCGCGGTCAGCGCGGCCAACCAGGTCGAGATGCGTTCTTGAACCGCGAGATCGCCGGAAAAACGTACGAAGGTCAGCGGGACGTCGTGTACGCCGTCCGGCCGAACGACGTGGTAGATCATGGTTGTTCCCGCCGTTCCCGCCTCGTCGTAGATGAATCCCCATCCCGCCGGTGTTTCGACCACGTGGTCGTGCAGCCGGATACCGCCTTTCGCCGCGGGCCCCAGCGGATCAACATAGAATACGACGCCCTCGCGCGGGCCGGTGAAGTCGTAATTGAAGCCGGCATAGCCCCAGGTGACCGGTAGAACGAACACAAGTAGTGCCAAGGGAATGCCAAGACCGGCACAGAGCAATACGATCCCGGGCAACTTCACGACGCTACCTTCCTCAGCGGTCTAATGCGACCTTGCGTTTGCATCTAAAATGCTTGCTTGGCCGCATGCTTTACAAAGATTCACATTGTGAAACGCGAACAAAACGTGTAGAAAACGTTCGGACTAGTCTGTTATCCAGGCAAGTAATTACTTTACGTCCCTTCGACGATATTTTAGAAGAATAACCATGCTAAGCGACTGGTACAAAAAAGAACGGGCGCGTAAAGCGGCGCCGCGGCTTCTCGTTTGGATGATCGGCGCGCCCATTGTCGGCGTGCTGTGCGTCATTGCTGCGCGTTGGGCGCTTGCCGCCTCGAGTGACTTTCTGAGCTCGGATCAATCGAACTTCATGGTAGCGACGTTATTGATGATCGCCGTTCCGTCGTTCGTGTTCTGCGGCTATTGCGCGGTAAAACTTGCCCGCCTGATGCAAGATTCCAAGCTCTCGCTCATGGCCATGTTATCGCGTCCGGACAAGGAATAAGTTCGCAATCAGCTCGGCGCACACGTTGCTGCCGGGTGCGGACTCGGCGGTCCGGCCAAGAGCGGATCGGGCGCCGTGTCACTAAAAGAGAAATCCGAGAACGTGGTCGTGGCGGTCACCTTGAATGAGAAGCCGATTACGGTATGTTCCGTTGCCGTGTACGTGCCACGCGTGATCATCCAATAGCCTTGCACCATTGAATAATCCAGGCCGATAATCATATCCCCGTTGTTTTGTTTCATCGTCACGTGCGACGGCAGTTGCGAAGCCGGATCTTCGACAACTTCGCTTGCATACAAGTAGTCTTTGGTTCGCGGCGTCGGGTCGTTCAGAAAGTGCAGCGCAGTCTCGGTTGAATCGGGCGCATAGTGCGGTGCCAGTTCACTGAAATAGGGCACGACGATATCAACGCTTGTGTCAGGGTCGGGCGTCTTTAAATATTCCGCAGCGCCGGGCGTAAACGTGATGTCGATCTTCTTGGTGTTCGGAGCCGTGTAACAAAAGCGGAAGTTCGAAAAAGCATCAAAGAACGGGATCATCGGAAACGCCTCGCCGACGTTCTGACCGCCTTGCGGCAGGTCGCGCATCACGGCATAGTCATCGGCGACGCGAACCGAGATCGAACGATTGATGTCGCGTTTCTGACCAAACCCCTCGATATGACTGTTCTCGGTGTAGGTCACGTACGTCGGGCGGTGATATGTGTAGGCTTGCGCAGCGCGATTGATCAGCGCGGCGAGCGCGAGGTCGGCTCCGGTCATTGTTAGAACGAGTTGCCCAATGATCCAGGACCTTCCCGCAACCGTCATCGATCGCGTGGTCGAACTGCGCCGCACGATCCATCGCCATCCCGAGCTCGGCTTCGAAGAGCATCGAACGAGCGCGCTCGTCGAGGCAGAACTCGACGCGCTCGGCATCCCGCATCGTCGGGTCGCCAAGACGGGCGTCGTCGGCATCGTGCGTGGCGCGCTTCCGGGACACGTCGCCGGCTTGCGTGCCGACATGGATGCGCTGCCGATTACGGAACGCACCGGCCTTCCATTCGCATCGGAAGTCGAAGGCAAGATGCACGCGTGCGGACATGACGCGCATACCGCGATGCTGCTCGGTGCAGCGCACGTGTTGCAAGCAACACGCGACTCATTTGCCGGGACGGCCGTATTGCTCTTTCAGCCGGCGGAAGAAGGGCCCGGCGGCGCGGAACCGATGATTGCGGAAGGCGCGCTCGACGATCCGAAAGTGGAAGCCGTCGCAATGCTGCACGTCGATCCGCGCATTGCGCCGGGTGAGATCGGCATCACGCCCGGCCCGGTCAATGCGTCGGCCGATGAACTCTACATTACGGTGCGCGGAAAAGGCGGGCATGGCGCGTATCCGCACACCGCGATCGACGCAATTCCCGTCGCCGGTGCAATCGTGCTGGCATTGCAGAATATCGCAGCGCGCGAAACGGATCCACTCAAGAGCGTCGTCGTTACGATCGGAACGATCAGCGGCGGTTACCGGAACAACGTCATCGCAGACGAAGTCAAAATGTCCGGCACGTTACGCGCGCACGACCCTGCGATTCGCGACGGACTCGAGGCGCGCGTTCGACGCATCGTCGACAACGTTGCGGCTGCGTACGGCGCGAGCGCAGAGATTCGCATCGTGCGCGGGTATCCGCCGGTCGTCAACGATCAGCAACTTGCCGAAGCGTTCGCAGCGCACATGCGCGAACGCGGCGATGTACGCGTTGAGCGCTTGGCACCAACCATGGGCGGCGAAGACTTCGCTTATTTCGCCCAACGCGTTCCCGGCGTCCACGTACGCCTTGGCATTCGCAGCGAAGCCGCGCAGTCGATCTACCCCGGACACAGCGCCGAATTCCGCATCGACGAAGCCGCATTGCCGATCGGCGTCGAGACCCTCGTAGCCTTCGCGCGTTTCGTGGGCCGTGGAAAGAAGGAACTAGGCGCCTGAACCCCTACCGCTAGTGTCTGCGACTTTTAGCAGGCACTAGCAGTAGTGTGACGAAGGTGTCGGTCCATGGCTATCATGACCGATGCCCTTGCCCGCCCCGGGCTGCGGTCGTACAGCGCAAGCCTGGATATCGACTCTCCCGTCGAAGATGCGTTCGCGCTTCTGTGTGCGGTCGAGAAGTGGCCCGTCTGGCTCTCTTGCATTCGCAGCGCTGCCGCTGCTGATCCCACGGCTTCTCTCGCGCTCGGCTCCGAAGTGACCGTCCGCTCGACGCTTCCCGGCGAAGAAGAACAGCTGTACGAAGTCGACCAATTCATTGCGAATTATCACCTCTCGCTCGTCGGCGCATTTTCCGTGCGACGGCGCATCGATTTTCGCATCGAGCGCAAAACATCACGCGCGAGGATCCACGTCAGACTCGCCTACCCGGCGTACGGCGGAGCGGTCGGTGTGATGATGGATTCGTGGAAAAACGGCCGGAAATTTGAACGGGTGCTCTGCGATGCCCTCATCCATTTCAAGGGTCTCGTCGAGCATCACGAGAGCGCGCTTCCTTACTTTTAGCTACATTGGCAGTCGTTGACCGGGACTGCTAGCTCTGGTATAAACAAAGCCGTATGCCGCTCTACGATTACCGCTGCGCCGCCTGTGGCAAGGACACCGAAGTCCGCCACGGTTTTAACGACACCCACTCCGACCCGTGCCCGCATTGCGGCGGGCAGATGAGCCGCGTCTTCAATCCTGCGCCGATTATCTTCAACGGTTCGGGGTTCTACATTACCGATTCGCGCTCGTCGAGTTCGTCCAGCGACTCCGGGTCGTCGTCTTCCGGCGAGTCCGCCGCTTAATTATCGATGGCGTGGCCGGCCTGGGTCCTCGTGATCTGCGTCGTGCTTGCGCTTGTGTTAATCGCGTACGGCGCCGTGCGCGCGATGAGCGCCGCGCGCATCGTGAAGAATCACGTCGAACGCATGAAAGCGCAGCCGTTGCTTGCCGCATTTGCGCGAGCGCAAAGCAACATGCAGCAGATCAATGAAGACGTCGCCGCGCTGGACGCATTGCTCGTTCGCGCGAATGCTGCGATCCGTACGATGAACGACGGCATTGCCGAGATGCGAATTCCGCAAGCCGTTGCTGCGGTGCGGACCGCAGGCGCAGCGATCCGCTTACTGTTCAATCACACCTAGTTACGGTTTCTGTTCGTCGGGATTTTCCGGCGGTTCCCATTGCCACGTCGATGACGGCGGTACGCCTTCGGGCGGAAGCCCGAAGCCGCTTTGTGTTTCCGCTCCGGGTACGGCGAACGGAACGCCGAACGGCGACGCGGCAGCCGGTGTCTCCGGTGCGGGAACGGCCGGCGCCGGCGTTCCGAACGGCAGTCCCGGCACGCCAAATCCTGGTGCGGGCGTGTCGGTGGACGGCCCAAATCCCGTTACGGCAGGCGCAGGCGGTGCGGGTGGCGCTGGTGCGACCGGCGGAGCCGCAGCAGGCGGCGTGATCGTTTCCGGCGGCGTGACGTTCCCCGCCGGCGCGGGTACCGGCGGAAATTCGTAACCCGCTTCTTGCGAAACCTCAGCGCGCGCCTTTGCAGCCGGAATGGCCTTCGACGGTTTCGCGGTTACTGACGTCGCCGGACGTTGCGTAAACTTCGGCAACACTAACTCGCCCGCGGCTGCGCCGACAAGCACGTAGCGCGGCGGCGGGAGGATCTGCGCGTCGGAACGCTTCGCGATCTGGCGCAATTCCTCGACGTATTCCGGCGGCGCGTCCTCCATCTCGATCGTGTGCAGCATCAATTCGACCGTGTCGTAGAGATACTCGCGCGGCGGTACTTTCGCAAACGCAAAGACGTGCTGCGAAACGTCCGCCTTTACCGACTGTAATAATTTTTTCCAATATTCCAGCGGTTGATAGTATTCGAACTGTCCGAGTTCGCGTTTGGCTTGCGAATACAATAACGCGATGCGTTTGCCTAGTGGATCTGCCGGCGGCGCCGGCTCAACGACCGCAACCCGGCGCGCGACACGCGCGAGTTCCGCTAGCACTTGCGCGTGAAAGAACGGATCGATTTCGTGCAGGTAATGGAATGCGATCGCGAGATCGAACGAATTATCTTTTGCGGGAATGACCGACGTGCTGCCGCGCAGCAATTTTGCATCGAGTTTTGCGTTTTGATTGATCGCGTCGTTGCGGTGTTCGATGACGGTGATTTTTGCGCGCGCGTCGACGGCGCGCCGGGCGTATGCGCCGTCGGGTCCGTATCCGCAGAGCAGCACTTTGCTGCCCGGCTCGATCGCAAGCGCTTCCCAGATCAGCGTGTCGATATAACGCGCTTCCGATTCGAATTCATCCGCGGTGTAAACCGGTTGCTGATTCACGCGACTTGCACACTCCGTAGCGTTTCGATGAACGCCGGAAAACTGACGTCGATACTCGCATCACTGTCCACGGCGACGGGACCGGCGCCTGCCGCGAGCGCAGCCGTGGCCATTGCAATGCGGTGGTCGTCATGCGTTTCGACCACTGCACCCGTTCCCTTCGGCGTTCCGCCCTCGATCACCAGTCCGTTCGCGGCGACGTCGACGGTAATTCTCGCAGCGCCGAGAAGGCGTTCGATGGCGGCCACGCGATCCGATTCTTTCGTGCGCAGGTCGCGAACGCCCGTGATCTTCGTATTGCCGCGTGCGAATGCCGCGGCGACGGCGAGAATTGGGATCTCGTCGACCGCGCGCAGTGCGCGATCGGCATCGATCGTCGTCCCGTGCAGCTCCGCATGGCGCACGATGAGATCGGCGACGGGCTCACCGCATACCTCGCGCGCGTTGCGCAGTTCGATGTCGGCGCCCATGTCGAGTAGTGCGTCGAGCAACCCGGTGCGCGTCGGATTGACGCCGGCGTGCCGGATTGTCAGCTCGCTGCCCGGTGTCACCGTCGCGGCGACGATGAAAAACGCCGCTGACGAGAAATCGCCCGCGACGTCGATCGGCTCAGCGCGCGTGATGCCGCTGCGCAATGCGATTGTGCGACCATCCCAGGAGATGTCGGCGCCTTGATAGCGCAGCAGCCGTTCCGTATGATCGCGCGACGAACGGTCGCCGAGAATCTCAACACTCGAGTTCGCGTAGAGGCCGGCAAAGAGCAGCGCCGATTTAATTTGTGCCGACGGCGCGATCAGGATGAAGCGCCGCGTCTCGATTTCGGGCGTTCCGGAAATCGTCATCGGCAACACCCCGCCGGTCGTGTCGATGCGCGCTCCGAAGGCGCGCAGTTGCGCCGCAACGGGCTCCATGGGACGCCGGCGCAGCGAGGCGTCGCCGTCGAAGCGCGCGGGTACATCGGCGCCGGCGCAGACGCCGAGCACCATGCGCGCGGTCGAGCCCGAGTTCATGCAGTCGATCTCGCCCATCGGTTCCCGCAATCCGCTTCCACTGACGCGCACGAACGCGCCGTCACCTTCGATCCGCGCCCCGAGGGCAACGAGCGCTTCCCGCGTCGCGCGGACGTCGCGCCCGGGGTTCAGGTTTCGGATCTCGATCGGACGCGCTGATGCCGCGGCAGTAATGAGCGCCCGGTGGGAGATGGACTTGTCGCCGGGGAGGTCGATCGAGCCCCGTAAGGGGCCGGGAATGAACGTGCGCGGACGCGCCTCGAGTTCGGGCATGGGTGAGTCCGAGTTGAGCGGCGGCATGTCCCAAACCCTCCCCGCCCGCGTTAGGTTGTTGACATCAATTAGGTATGCCTAATATTATTCGGCGGTGAACCTAATGTCCGCGGTCTTCGCCATTGCCTTATTTGCGCATCAGTACGGCGTGACGTGTCAAAAGTGCCACACCGTCATCCCGCATCTGAACGAATTCGGGGCGCACTTTTTGGCAGCCGGAGACCGGATTCCGGTCGTTTCGGCGGGCCCCGCGTTGCCGCTCGCGACAAAAGTGAATCTCGTCGACTCGAGCGCGAATCAAGGCTCGGGTCCCAACGGCGAGGGCCTTCCGAAAGCAATCGTTGACGAGATCGAACTCTTCACGGCCGGAACGATTGGTACGCGTGGCAGCTTTTTCGTCGAGCAATATGTCGTCGACGGCGGTGAGCCCGGCTTGTTGCGCGACGCATGGATCAGCGATCGTATCAATCCCTGGAGCGCGAAGATTCCGTTTTACGCCCAAGCCGGTTCATTCACGCTCCCGCTTCCGGTGGATCCCGAAACCTTTCGTGAGACATATCAGCACTACACGATCTACGATCAAACGATCGGGACAAATCCGTTCAATTTCTTCGATCCGAAGGTTGGCGGCAAACTCACGATTGGCGATACGCTGCACGGTTTGAACGCGCAACTGTTCGCCGGCCCTGGTTACGATCGTCTTAGCGGTTTGTCCAAGACGGGAACGGATACGATGGAATTCATCACCGATGCGATCGGACCGGTGACGCCGGGCTTCTATCACTATGCCGGTGAGCGCCCGCTGCTTCCCGGCTCGCTGGATCATTTCACGCGCACCGGCTACAGCTTCGTCTATCAGAGCGGAGCCTGGACGAGTGAATCGCTGATTCAAACCGGTTGGGACTCGGATCCCGGAACGGGATTCGGCGCGGCGTCGAGCGGCGGATTCACTCAGCTGCGCTTCGCCTTTTCACGACGCCTCTTTGCACTCGCGCGGTACGAAGGAACGAGCGAGACATTGCCCGGTACGTTTAGTCGCGACGGTGTGGTGCTGCTCGGCTACGGACCGTCACGT
This sequence comes from Vulcanimicrobiota bacterium, assembly GCA_019232905.1. Taxonomy (GTDB): domain Bacteria; phylum Vulcanimicrobiota; class Vulcanimicrobiia; order Vulcanimicrobiales; family Vulcanimicrobiaceae; genus JAMXLG01. The sequence continues at coordinate 31,616 of JAFANA010000098.1, read as the reverse complement.
AACTCTCGTATTACGATCGAAGATGTGATCAGTCACAACCCGCAGACGAATAATACGATGAATCTTCAATTCACGATTGGATACTAATGCTCGCGTTCATTCTCGGCGTCGTCCTCGCAATCGATCCGGCGCACTCAAGCGCACAATTTTCCGTCGAACATGTTTTCGTCGAACATGTGACCGGTACTGTCCCGATTGTACGTGGCAGCATCGAGCTGCCTCCCGGTTCTACCGTGCCGACGAATGTAAGCGCGCAACTCGATGCAACGCATTTGCATACCGACGACTCCGATCGTGATGCGGCTCTCACGGGCGGCGATTGGTTTGACACGAAGAGCTATCCGACGTGGACATTTCAGAGCACGAACATCGCGCCGGCCCCCGGCGGGTTTACGATGACGGGCATGTTAACCATTCACGGCGTAGCACAGAGTGAGACGCTTGCCGTCATGTCGCTCGGAACCGCCGAACGTCCGCACTATCGAGCTACGTGCAAAATCGATCGTCACGCGTTTGGAATGAAGATCGTGAAGCTTGATCCGGTCATCGGAAATCCCGTCGACGTCACCCTCGACATTACGACCGCTATCCGATAATTTCGAGATTCACAGCAAATTTGGATAGACTCTTGCGCTAACAACTCACTACTATGGCTAGGTTACGTATGTGTTCCATCGCCATGAGCGAGGAGAGTTAGTGTTGGACATGACGACCACGTATGATCCAGATACCCTGAACGGAACAGAGGAAAAGCTGAGCGACGACGACCGCCGCAAATTAACGGCCGTGTTGCTCGGCAGTCGCAGGCGCCGCACCCGTTTGCGCGCATTGCTTCTCACGGAGTTACTTCGCGGTTCGGGAGAGAGTGAGAGCGAAGACTCAGATGACGATACGGATGAAGGTGGAGACGACGAGCGTAAACTCATTGGATTCTTAGTCGGACGGCGTCTGGTACGTCGCGCGAAGTTGCGTCGGGCACTGCTGGCTGCGCTGGTAAGCGGCCGCGGTGAAGAAAGCGACGATGATGATTCCGATGACGAAGGCGACAGCGACAGCGACGACACGACCAACATGATCGTTCGCGCGCTTGTCGGGAAACGGATGATGCGTCGCCGCACGCTGCGCCGAGCGCTGCTCGCAAAATTGCTGAGCGCTCGTGGTGAAGAAGGAGACGACGACAGCGACGAAGCCGACGACGATGATGAAGGCAGCGATGCCGGCCGCGGCCGCGTGCTCGTGCGCGCGATCATCGGCAAAAGCATAGCGCGACGGCGTCTGTTGCGCCGCGCATTGCTTGCGGAACTCGTTCGCAGTCGCAGTGAAAGCGAAGATGACGACGATTCGGATGATGCTTCACCGGAGCGTAAGCTCGTGCGCGCCGTCATCGCGGGTAAAATTTTCCGCGCACGCAAGTTGCGTCGCTTATTCCTCGCTGAGATTCTCAAAGCACGCGCTGACGCGAGCGATGAGGACGAAGACGAAGGCGACGACGAGGACGAAGGCGGCGGTGGTTCCGAACGGACCTTGCTTCGTGCGCTCCTCGGTCGCCGCATGATGCGCCACCGTGCATTACGTCGCGCGATCCTCGGCAAACTCCTGAAGTCGCGAGGCGAAGACTCGGACGAAGATGAGGATGATGACGACGATGGCGACGGTTTCGACGTCGCGAAACTTGCGCGTTCCGTAGTCGCGAGGCGGATGTTGCGCGGGAGGAAGATGCGCCGGTTACTCCTCGCCGAGCTGGTGAAGGGCCGCGGTGCGGAGAGCGACGAGGACGAGGATGACGACGACGATGACGACGACAGCGGCGGTGAAGGAAGGCTGTTGCGCGCGCTCGTCGCGCGCGGACTGATCCGCCGGCGCAGGCTGCGCAGAGCATTGCTCGCCTATCTCGTGAAGAATCGCGGCGAAGAGAGCGACGAAGACGAGGATGAGGACGATGATGATGACGGCGGCGGTCGCGACCTTCTGAAACTCCTCGCCGCCGGACGCGCTCGCAAACGCAGAACCGCACGTAAACTCGGTTTGGCAAAACTGCTACAAGGGGTCTGACCCCTGCGGTAGAGCAACAAGAAGCCGGACGGTGTTGTCCGGCTTCTTGTTGTTTCTTCGTCTGTGCCCGGAGGTTTGGCCGTATGGGAAAATTGATTTTCGCAATGGCGCAGTCCCTCGACGGGTACGTCGCGGCGGTGGACGGCGCGCTGGAGCCGCCGCTGCATGCGCCGCCCGATGACGCGCTTTTTCGTCACTTCACCGACCTCGAGAGCCGTTTGGCCGCCGGTGTGTACGGTCGTCGCATCTACGAAACGATGCGCTATTGGGATGAAGATCAACCCGACTGGGATACGCTGCGTCGTGACTTTGCGTCCGCGTGGCGCGCGCAACGAAAATGGGTCGTGTCAACTACGCTGAAGTCGGTCGGCCCTCACGCCACGCTCGTCGATCGCGACATTGAAGCATGTGTGCGCAACTTGAAATCGGAAATCCACGGCGACATCGGCGTCGCGGGGCCTGAGTTAGCGGCGAGCCTTACGAGACTCGGCTTGATCGATGAGTACCATCTCTACTTCCGCCCGTTCGTACTCGGCGAAGGAAAGCCGTACTTCGCAGGCACTCGTCCATCACTTCGACTGATCGGCAGCGATCGCGTCGGAGAAGATGCAGTGCGATTGAGATACGAACGGGTCTAACAGAATAACAGGCGACTTCACGTAGACGCTCGACAGGTGCATGTGCTGCTAAGCACTTCAGGACTAGTGGAGAGCTCCGTTCGGCATTCACTTCAGTAACCTCGCGGATGTTACACTTACATGATTCACTTGTGGCCGACGAGTGTGGTGCGCTTCTTGCCGCACAATGTCGGCTCTATTGGCGATTTCCGGTCGTCAAAGGAGCCCAGTCATGGATCTTCGCTACAGGTATACTTCGTCGTCAGCCCGACGAATGTTGGCGGCGCTTACCATTGTCATGCTCGCAGCGTGCTCAGGTCACGGTACCGTGCCGGCGACGAGCACAGCATCGAATGCTCTGCACGCTACTAGACCCATGTCCGCCACCTCGTCTTGTACGTTATCAAACAGCGCAAATTTCAACGGCAACGCAATTGAAAGTGGGGACACGATCTGGCTAACTAGCGTAATTAAGGCGCAGGGCTTAGCAAGCGCGCCGGTTACGGTGAACATGAACAATGCTACCGTATCCTTTACCGCGGGTGGCACGCCATATACAGTAACGGTCCCAAATTTCGCGGTAACGTTCAACCCATCCCCAACAACTGCCAGCGTTGCTTATGACGGCGGCGGTTGGAGCGAGACCGTCCCCTCGTCGATCGGCGGGAACGTGCTCGTGGGTGCTGTGGGATTTCCCGTCACGACGGCTCTTCCCGGTGGAATTCAGAACGTCACTTGGACCGCGTCGTTCACTACTACGCAACAAAACGGCTTGAAGTTGAATTGGGCTTGGAGTGCAGCCGTATACTCGCAGTTCAATAGCGACTATACGCAACTCGGAGTCAAGCCCGTCGACGACAACAATGCAAGCCAGTACAAGAACTCCGATCGTGCGGGAACTCCCGAGAACGACAAGTCATTCGTGACTGCCGGCGCAATGGGAGGCGGCGGTTCGAACTACACCGGCGGTCTGAGTGGCACCGCCGGCGTGACACCGTGTTTCCAAGCTTGGACGACTCTGTCGTCCTTACCCCAAGCCACAGCTTTCTTGGGTGGCGGCGCAATAAATGGTGTTTTATACGCGGTCGGGGGCCTGAGTTCGAGCGGCGTCGATAATGCTCTTGTCGCTTACAATCCGGCAACCAACACGTGGGTCACTAAATCTCCGATGCCCACACCTCGGTATTTTCTGAACGTGGGAGTTGCAAACGGCTATCTCTATGCGGTTGAAGGTTGTGATTTTGCAGGCTGTTTCAGTGCGCTCGAACGCTATGATCCGGGCAGTGATAGCTGGACAACGCTAGCGCCATCTCCAATTCATCGCGACGCCGCGGCAGTCGGTGTTGTGAACGGGGTCCTTTACGTCGTTGGCGGTTACAGCTACACCGATCATGCTCAAGTGGAAGCGTACGACACCGCGACGGACTCATGGTCGGCCAAGACCTCGATGCCAACCGCACGTTCGGGTCTTGCCGTCGCAGTCGCGAACGGCATTCTCTATGCAATTGGCGGAGCTCAGTCCGGGAGCGTAGCAACGTATCTGAATACGGTGGAGGCTTACAACCCGGCAACCGACACGTGGTCTACTAAAACGCCTATGCCCACTGCGACCTACTTAGCCGTCGCGGAGACGATCAACGGAAAGATATATGTGGTTGGTGGAAATACAGCGACTGGAAATCTGAATATCGTCCAGGTCTACGATCCATCAACCGATACGTGGACGACCGCACCATCGATGCCGACGACGCGCTACGGTGCGGCTTCCGGAGTCATCAACAACACGCTTTATGTGGTCGGAGGCTACGACGCCACGTATCTCAATACGCTCGAAGCCTTCACGCCATAATCGAGTTCAGAGCGGGGGCCGGACGCGGACAGTCCGGCCCCACACTCGTGGCTATCCCGTTTAGCTCAATCCGTTTATAGCCGCGAATCGTCTTCGTTAACACGGTGCTAGCGCAGTGAAACGAGAAACGCCGTAAGTACGGGCGAGTTCTTGGTGGGGAAGGTGGGATTTGAACCCACACGAGTTGCCCCGGCCGCTTTTGAGGCGGCTGCGTCTGCCGTTCCGCCACTTCCCCACACGGCACCCTAGGGTGACCCGCCCGGATTCGCGCTGACGGTCGGGGGTCCTTGTAGCGAGAACGTGGCCCATCGTGGCTGCCCTGCGGGGTACGTGAAGCTGAACAAATCGTACGGCTTGGCTTGCGATGGTGCGGGCAGTACGGCGGAGATCGATGCTGCATCGGCGCTCGCACCAAGGCGCACGGTAAATGACGTCGCGTTCGGTGCGAGTGTAAATTCCTTTTCGAAGTGTACCGGAGTCGCTGCCAAGTCGGGCGCGTCGTACGCGCAGAGTAGCGAAGCAAGCGGCGGATGGTGTTCTACCGCACATTGGTAGCTGCGATTGAATGTGCCGGCCGGAAATGGGTGCGTGTATTTGCCGATGTAGTCGCGCGGCGACATCGGCTGCGGCGATGCGACGTCGTCGCGCAGCGCGCCGATCGTCGTGAACAGATTGTGTTGCGTCTTCAGATCCTCGAACACAAATGCGCGCGCGCCTGCATCGGCCGAGACGATGACTCGGACGAGTCCGTTGTCGAGCACGAACGTTTTGCTGCCGTCGCGATAGACGTCGTCGGCATACGCACGAGCCGTCCCCGGCGGAACGGGTTGAAAACCGCGTGCGTTATTCAGAAATGCTTTCGAAGTGATCGGGACGTCGTTTGATGCAGTCCGGAATATGGCCGATTCGAATGCGTGACCAAATGGAATATCGACTGCACTGCCCGGTCGAATAATCATTGCAGGGACCGTGAACGAGCGTCCATCGAATGACAGCGTGGTTTTCGTTATCTGCCGCGGCGATGTGCCTGGATTGAAAACGTCGAGTACAGCCGGTTGGCCTTCGGGCGTTACCAGCAGCGCAGCGTCTCGGATACCGCCGGTGCTTGAGCGTACGTACCGTCGAACGGCATCAACGGTCGAGCCGATTGCCATCTTACTGCGAAGCGAGTTCAAGACCGCCGCCGTGCACGGTTCGAATGCTAAAGGGCCGATGTTCGGAAGAACGAGCGCGCGAATTCCGCGCAGTTGATCATGCGACGCGTAACGGAGATCGACGAACCGGCACGTAAGCGCTAGGGCACGGCATCGTTGCTGTTGCGCGATCGTCGCGTCGGCGAGCGCTGCGAAACGGTCGTTCGTCATCACCGACGGATCGTATGCACTTCCTAACCACGCGATCGCGAGATCGGTCGTCGGTGTCAACGTTGCTAACAATGGTCCGTACCGTTTAATCAGCTGGCCGAATGCCGCGGTGGGCACGAACCGTCGTGACGGCGAGCCTTGTAACGTTAGCGCCGCGTCCCACGCGTAAAACCAATTGGCCCACGGCGCTTCATAGCCGGCGGGATTCAAGGTATCTTGAACCGGAAAATTGACGACGCCGTGCGCTCCGAATTGTAGCATCTCGTGCAGTGCGAGCGTCGTATTTTCCGGCGCGGCCGCACGCGGAGCGGTTTCGTCCGCGCCTTGCAGCCAGCCCGCTTGAAATTCGCTCGTCATGACGGGAAGATCCGGCTGCGTTTGCAGCAGCGCGGTGGAAAACGCAAGCTGGGCGATGTCGTGGTCTTCGATCCGGTAGGCGTCGCTTTGATACCAATTGCCCCAGGCCCACACGGGAGCCGACGCCGTCACTTTCATCTGATACGTGTTGATAAAAAGCGGCACGCGCGTTCCGACGACGGACTGTGCGGTCGACTTTAACCAATCGATATAGGCGTGCCAGTGCGGAGCCGGCCACGTATCGTTATCGAGATACGCGCCTTGATCGTCGTCGAGCGCAATTGCAATCACGTCACTCGACCACGGCTCGATCTCGGTGAGGACATCGTGCAACCACGCGGACGCATACCGAAGATGCGTCGCATTGTGCATCCATTCGTCGGCCGCCGCGTCCGCGTGCGCGTTCTGCAACGTTGCGGTCGCGGGGTAACGGCCCTCGAGGATATCGTGCAGCGGCATCTGGTATTCGGGCCGCTCCAACAGCCAATCCGGGTAACCCCCGTTACGCCATTCGTTGCGGATCACCGGTCCCGGACGAACGATGACCTTGAAGCCGAGTTCGTGGATCATGGAAAATAGCGCGTGCAGATCACGGCGCGGATTGGTGTGGCCGTCGAAGTCGATCGTGTGCGCGTCGGGTTCGTGCCAATTCCAAATGAGGTAGAGATCAATCGTATTCATGCCGAGCGCTCGATACGATTCGAGATCGGTACGCCACTGGTCGCGCGGCGTGCGCTCGTAGAAGAAGGAAGCGGCATACACATAAAACGGGCTTCCGTCGACGGTAAAGACGGGCGTGCCGTTGTCATGCGCGATCGCCGATGTCTTCCACGAGCTCCACAGCAGCGCGAGGAGCATGAGGCAGGCATGCATTGGTCCAACCAATTACCGCACCTTATGAAGATGACCTACGGGCAACTGCTGGGATTACACGGCGAGCTGCACATCGACCGGATCGAAAGCGACGCGTTACGCGACAACGCGCTCGGCGATCCTTCGGCTCGGCCGGTTATCGTGTACACGCCGCCGGGCTACGACGCGGAGGGTTCGCGCCGGTATCCGGTACTCTATTTGCTGCACGGCTATACCGGCGACGCGCTCGGCATCGTGTCCGGACGCCCCTGGGAGACGAACGCCGTGCAGTGGATCGATCGCCTCATTCGCGAGCGGCGCATGCAGCCGGCGATGCTCGTCATTGTTGACGGCTTTACGCGGTTCGGCGGGTCGCAGTACGTGAACTCGACTCAAAATGGCGACTACGCGACCTACGCAACGCGTGATGTAATCGGACTCGTCGATTCGCAGTATCGAACCATCGCGCGGGAAGGCGGACGTGCGGTGCTCGGAAAATCGTCCGGCGGTTTCGGTTCGATGCACTTGGTACTGGAGTATCCCGGTGTCTTCGCCGCATTTGCCTCGCACAGCGGTGATTCGTACTTTCAGTATGCGCATACGCGCGCGTTTCCGGATGTGCAGCGAACGTTAGAGAAACACAACTTTGACATCGCGGCGTTCGTCGAACTCTTCGAGAAGAAGCACAAGCGTTCGCAGAGCGAGTACGTGACAATGGAGATGCTCGGGTACGCGGCGGCCTATTCGCCACGTTCGAACAAGGCGTTCGATCTCGATCTGCCGTTCGATCTGCACACCGGCGAGCTTCGCGGGGAGGTCTTTCAACGGTGGCTCTCGTTCGATCCGGTCGAACGCGTGCCGCACCACGACGAGGAACTCCGCCGCCTGCGCTTGCGTTACCTAGATTGCGGGCGGCGCGACGAGTACGCCCTCGACATCGGCGCGCGGATTATCGCGGAACGCATTCGCGAACTGGGACTCGAGGTGCGCCACGAGGAGTTCGACGACGATCACCGCAACGTGGGATACCGGTACGAAATCTCTATGCCGGCGCTGGCCGGAGTACTCGACGAGGAATGATGACGCGACGTAGTTTATTGCTGTGCGCGGCGCTGCTTTTGGTGCCGTTGGGCGCATTTGCGCAGGAAGCACCGCCGACGCCCAAGCCCAACTTCCAAGAATATAACGACGACGCGATGCACTTCGTCGCCCCGCCTTCCTATCACCCGGTCGGCCAGCACAGGGTTTCGCTCGACGATTTGAGTGAAGACCCGCAGGTCGTTGCCGCGTGGGTCAGCGGCGACGCGGCACGCCCCAAGAAGATGTTGATTCAGATGCAGTCGTACGAAGGCCCACTCGACGGCTTTGAGGCGACGTACGAACAAGTGCTGCGCAATGCATTCGGCGACGCGCTGATCCGCGACAAAGAACGCACCTCATTGAAGAACGGCATGCCGGCCGTGTACTTCGAAATGACTGAAGGTACGGGTTTCGAAGCGGCGACCATGTATGTCTATTGTTGGGTCGACGGCGTGCGCGGCGTCGCGCTATCCGTTACCGCGCAAGTCGGTGAGATGAACAGCGCGACCGCGAAGCAGTTGCTCTCAGACGCCAGTGCCGTGCAGTACCCGCGGGACCGCGGCTAACGCCGAACGGAGATCGTCGAGCAGATCCTCGGCGTCTTCGATGCCGACCGAGAGGCGAAGCAAGCCGTCGGTTACCCCGCGACGCTCGCGATCTTCCTTCGGAATCGATCCGTGCGTCATGCGCGCGGGGTGACAGATCAGCGATTCGACACCGCCGAGACTTTCGGCGAGGCTGAAATACTTCAAACGGTGCGCAAAGTCGAGCGCGCGCGACTGTTCGCCTTTGAGAACGAACGAGACCATTCCGCCGAAGCCACTCATTTGCGCGCGCGCAAGTTGATGTTGCGGATGCGATGCAAGTCCCGGGTAGTAGACGCGATCGACTTCTGGATGCGCTTCGAGATACTCGGCAACCATCTGCGCGTTCTCGGCATGCTGGCGCATCCGTAGCGCGAGCGTCTTTGCTCCGCGCATCGTGAGCCACGCATCGTGCGGGCCCGGAACGCCGCCGACGGCATTCTGATGAAACTTGATCACGTCGGCGATCTCTTTGTCGTTCGTAATCGCGACGCCGCCGACGACATCGGAGTGGCCGCCGATGTACTTGGTGGTCGAATGCACGACGACGTCGGCACCGAGCGCAAGCGGTTGTTGGAAATACGGCGAGGCAAACGTGTTGTCGACGACGACGATTTGCCCGGGTTTACGCAGCGCGACGACGCCTTTGATGTCAATGAGTTTCAGCAACGGATTCGTTGGCGTCTCAATCCAGAACAGTTTCGTGTTCGGCCGGATCGCGGCACGCACGGCATCGAGATCACTCATGTCGACGTAGGTAAATTCGAGCCCGTACCGTTCGAGCACGCGCGAGAAGAGCCGATAGGTCCCGCCGTACAGATCGTCGGTGACGACCGCATGATCGCCGGCCGAAAGCAGGTTCAACACCGCCGCCGTTGCAGCCATTCCGCTCGCGAACGCATATCCATAGTCCGCGCCTTCGAGCGACGCGAGTTGTTTCTCGAGCGCGAGACGCGTCGGGTTGATCGTGCGGCTATAATCAAAGCCTTTATGTTCGCCGACCGCGTCTTGCGTGTAGGTCGACGTCTGATAAACGGGAACGATCGTGGCGCCCGTCGCGGGATCGGCTTCTTGCCCAACGTGGATCGCCTTGGTGCTGAACTTCATGAATTAGTGCGCCTTCCCGCCGTCTGACGAGCTCGACAAGAAGCTGATGATGTCTTGGCGCGTCAAGACGCCGACGGGTTCGCTTTCGTCCGTAATGACGACCGCGGGGTTTGCAAGCGTGAGAAGTTTGTACGCCTTCTCGATTTCTGAATATTGCTCGAGCGTCGGGAATGGACGACCCATCACGTCGCTCACCGGTTTATGAATAATATCCGCTTGATCGAAGACCGCTTGCATCACGCCCACGTCGTTGATGCTGCCCACCATTTCATGGCTTGCCACCACGGGAATCTGTGAGATTTCGTATTGGCGAAGAAGATCGAGTGCCGTCTTCACGGTGTCGTTTGGTTTGACCGTGATCATCGGTGGTAGCGGTCGCTTGTTGCGCAGTACGTCGCCGACCGTCGACTTGCGTTTGCCTTCGGAAAGGAAGCCGTTGGCAATCATCCAGTCGTCGTTAAAAATCTTCGACATGTAGCCGCGGCCCGAGTCGGGGAAGATCACGACGACGATCGCATCTTTCGGCAGTGTCTTCGCAAGCTTCACGGCGGCGACGGCGGCCGTTCCCGAAGATCCACCGACGAGCAGACCCTCTTCTCGCGTTATACGCCGCGCCATCAGGAACGACTCGCGATCGGAAACGCGCACGACTTCGTCGATCACTTTCAAGTCGACCGTCTCAGGCAGATAATTCATGCCGATGCCTTCGACGGCATACGACCGCGGCGTGTCACCCGAGTAAATCGAGCCCTCCGGATCGGCGCCGATTACGTGAATCTTCGGATTTTGATCCTTAAGATAACGCGCGGTGCCCGAGATCGTGCCCCCCGTTCCGATTCCGGCAACGAAGTGCGTAATCGTTCCGTTCGTTTGACGCCAAATTTCCGGACCGGTCGTGTGATAGTGCGCTTCGGGATTGTGGTGGTTGTGAAATTGATTCGGTTGGAATGCGCCCGGGATTTCCGATGCGAGGCGATTGGCCACGCCGTAGTACGACTCGGCCGAATCGGCCGGAACGTTGCTCGGCGTGACGACGACTTCCGCTCCGTATGCCTTGAGAAGATCGATTTTCTCTTTCGACATTTTGTCGGGCATTACTAAGATGCAACGGTAGCCGCGGATTGCCGCCGCCATCGCAAGACCGGAACCGGTGTTCCCACTCGTCGGTTCGACGATCGTTCCGCCGGGCTTCAGAAGTCCCGCGTTCTCGGCTTGATCGAGCATCGCGATTGCAGGCCGGTCTTTCACGCTGCCGCCCGGATTCATATATTCGATCTTCGCGAGTACGAGACACTCCGCGCCGTCAGTCACCTTGTTCAGTTTGACCAGCGGGGTGTTACCGATTGCTTCGAGGGCGTTTTCGCAGTACGTGGGCCCGGCTGCCCGGCCCGAAGGAGCTGTCATCGACATGGCCTGAGCGCTTCAATGTAACGAGGGACCGAACCTACGCGCTAGAACGTTCAATGAGTATGAGAAACGTCGCACGGTCGCTCTTCGCCGCCGGAATTCTGGCGCTTGCGCTCTCTGCTTGCGACAACGGCGATCTCCCACCCGCGACAAAATTCGCGAGCGTTAAAGGCCAGGTTACCGACGCTACGACCCACGCGCCTGTGGCGAACGCGACGGTGATCATCGACACGGTGCTTACCGCCACGACCGACGCGCAAGGAAACTTCACGATCGCTCAAGTGCCGAGCGGCACCATCGACTACGTGGTTCGCGCACAAGGCTACAAAGACGTAAACTCGAGCTCCAACGCGGAACCTGGAAAACCGTTCGAGCTCAACGTCGCCCTGCAGCAACCGCCGCCTTAGCGTAGGAGCTCGCCGGTCGCACGAACGTCGCGCGTTCCGCGACGGCGCGATCGATCACGCCCAAGACTACGTCGCCCAGGCGGTCCGGGTCGTGACGAACCTTCTCGATTTCGCTGATCATGTCGGCTTTTACGGCAGTCAGGCCCATCGCTTCGATGCGCTCGACATCCGGTGCGACCGGAATCTGATTCTCTTCGGCGTACGTTTGACGGAGTTTCGACGGCGGTTCGTCGTTAACGACGACGTAATCGCAGACGCGCGCACCAGCGTTGCCGAAGAGCGCCTCGACGTGATCCGCCGCCGTCATGTTGTCGGTTTCACCCGGCTGCGTCATGACGTTACACACATAGATCTTCACGCCGCGCGCGCGCGCAATTTCTTGCGTGATCCGCTCGATCAAAAAGTTCGGCAGAATCGACGTAAACAGTGATCCGGGTCCGAGCACGATCGCATCGGCCTTCCGGATTGCTTCGAGCGCTTCATCCAGCGGCGCGACCACATCCGGATCGAAAAACACGCGCCGGATCGGGCGGTTCGCTTGGGAAATATTCGACTCGCCCTCGACGATTGTTCCGTCATCGAGCTCGGCGCATAGACGCACGATCGAAAGCGTCGCGGGAAGGACGCGGCCGACGATATTGAGCACGCGGCTCGATTCTTTCACCGCCTTATCAAAATTGCCGGTGATACCGGTCATGGCGGCGAGGAAGAGATTGCCGAATGAATGTCCGGTGAGGCCTTCGCCTTCTTCGAACCGGTAACGGAAAAGATCGGTCACGAGCGCTTCATCGTCGGCGAGCGCCACCAAACAGTTGCGAATATCGCCGGGCGGCAACACGCCGAGTTCCTTTTGCAATCTCCCCGACGAACCGCCGTCGTCGCTTACGGTGACGATTGCGGTCAAGTTGCACGTGCGGCGTTTGAGACCGCGCAGCAACGTCGAGAGTCCGGTACCACCGCCGACGGCAACGATGTTGTAGCCTTGTTCCAACCGGCGCGCGCGAAGCGTATCGAGAATTCCGGCGCCCGATGATGCCGCGCGAACGATCGAGCGAAGCCACTGACCGACACCGGCGACCATCAACAAGATGCCGAGGCCGACGAAGATGTACGTTAGATACGAGGGCGAGAAATAATCGTCGACGATGTTGTCGATCATCTCGTTGAGCGGTAGCGACACGCCTTCGGCAACGAGCCACCGATCGACACCGTCGAGCAGAATCAAGAGGCCAAAGATTGCAACGAGCAGCCAGCGTTTGATCCCGAGTCCGGGGATTAGCCACTGCAGCGGCTTCATTAAACGATGGCGCATCAACGGATATCCCGCGGGTCGACCGCCAGTGCGAGACGGTCATTGGCAGCCAAATGATCGTACAAGCAGCGTGCAATGTAGACCGAGCGGTGGCGGCCGCCGGTGCAACCGATGCCGACCGTTAACTGCGCCTTACCCTCCGCGATATAGCGCGGCAACAGGAAATCCATGACGTCGATCAGTTTCGCCACGAACGGCTTGCATGCTGCGTCGGCTTCGATAAATGCTGCCACGGCGGGGTCTTCCCCGGTCAGCGGGCGCAGGGTGTCGTCATAATTCGGGTTTCGTAAAAATCGCACGTCGAAGAGTAAGTCCAAATCGAGCGGAAGTCCGTATTTGAAGCCAAACGGAACGAGCGTCACCGTCAACTGCGCGCGTTGCTCGGGAGCAAAGGTGGCTGCGAGGCGTTCTTTGAGGTCGCCGTGCGTGAGCGCGGTCGTATCGATGGTCATCGTCGCTCGCTCCCGCAAAGGAAGCAAGGCTTCACGTTCCGCGGCAATCGCTTCACGCAGCGAGCCGCGTTCGGCGAAGGGGTGCCGGCGACGCGTTTCGCTGAAGCGGCGTACGAGCGCGTCGTTACGCGCTTCCATGTAGACGAGCGAAACGTCGCGCTGCGCGCGCGCTCGTTCGATCGCCGCAATCGCGTCGCCGAGCATGACGTCGCCGTGCGCGTCCAACGTGACCGCAACATCCGAAACGCGCGCCGCATCAAGCACGTTCAATGTTTGATCCAGTGCCGCCGGAGGAAGGTGTTCTACACAGTAAAAGCCCAAGTCCTCAAACGTCTTCATCGCCTGGCTTTTACCGGCACCGGAGAGTCCGGCAACGAAGATGATGCGTGCCGCCGTCACGGTTGGCAGAGGGAGCGTTGGAGCATGAAGTTCTTTTCGCCTGAGCGGGCCAACGCCCTCATTCCTAAGGTTGCACCGCTCGTCGATGAGCTGTTGGAAAAACGCCGCGATCTCGCGATCAAGCTCCTGGAAAACGATCCTGCGCTGCGTAGCAACACACCGCCGCGCGTTTCGCGTCTTGCGGGCCTGCGCTCTCCATTTCCGCCGCCGCGCTTCGGCGAACTCAAAAGCGAAATCGTGCGGCTGATCCACCGGATCGAGTCGTTTGGATGCATCGTTAAAGATATCGACTTAGGAACGATCGATTTCCCGTCGACGCGCGAAGGCCAGCCCATCTACTTGTGCTGGAAAGCAGGCGAGCCGTCCATTACGCATTGGCACGGGATCGAGGAGAACTTTTCGAACCGCAAGCTCCTCGATTAACGCTTAAGAAGCTTTCGTCGCGGTGGCTTCGACCGGAACGAAATCCTCGGCCAAGCCTTGCAGCCGCACTTCACCGAACTCGGCCATGTAAGCGCCGTGCTCGACGCTCGTGATTTCGCCGATTTCCGGCACGTTCGCGAGCTGCGGAATCTTCGAGCGGATCTCATCCGGGATGCGGACCTTGTCACCGACGCTAAGGGTACCGCCGTCGAAAAGCGCATTCAAACTGTCGAGCAACATCGGAAGCGGGATGCCGTAGTCCTCGCTGATGCCGGCGATCGTGTGGGTTTCGCTAATCGCGCAGTTCGAGCAGCCGCCGAGATGGAAGCGCGCGAACACGCGGCGCGCACCGGCGTGCAGCGCGAAGGCCTGGTCTACGGTCATGTCCTGGGTAAAACGTTGGTCGCTCACAGTAACTCCTGGGATTGAAATTCGGGGCCTGCGCGTAGGGCCCAGGTCCTTATCATTGGATAGAACGCAGGCTCGCCCCCGCAGGTTGCGGCGCCGTGTCACCGTCGAGCAGGGCAGAGAGCCGCAAGCGGACGTCCGGCGGCAGCGCCCCATCGTCGGTCAGGTATGCGAGCTCTTGCTTGATTCGGGCGATACGCAGGGAGTCAAGAGCGATCCCGGCGTCGCGCGCAAGCACGCGGAGCGCATCGTGCTCGTCCGGCGCCAGCGCCTCATGGGTCGTCTTTTCGCCGCATGCCAAAAAGCCGGCGAGCTGCCCTCGCACCATCATCGGAAATGCCGCAATGCCCGGCACTGCGCTTTCGCCCTGGAGATCGACCGGATCGTGCCAGGCACGCATGTCGAGAACGGCGGGATCGTTCTCATCCAGGTCGGGCGCAGTCCGCGGGAATGTCGAATGCAGCGCAATGTAGCGCGGACCGGAACGCGCAAAAAACGCCGCGCCGAGTAAACGCGCATTGCGTTCCGCGACCTCGACCGTGCGCCGAATCAAGATATCGGGGTCGGTGATCAGACCCGTTTCGTGGGCGAATCGCCGGATCGCCGCTTCGGCGATATGACGTTCGCGGAAGAAGAGATCGTCGACGTACCGATCGACGCGCGTGTGAATGAGTCGCACCGATAAGCCGAGCACGAGCGCGGCGCAGAGTTCGATTATCGCGGAAGCTCGGCTATTCGCTTCGACGATGTGTCCGAGTAGCCACTCGAATACGATGAACGCGCCGACGACGACGACTGAAACAGCCGTATACACGACGGCGCGGTTGATGACGAATCCGATATCGATGACGCGATGGCGTAAGATCACGTAACCGAGACCGAATGGGATGGCGAGTATCGTGAGTCCGAGGTACTGGATCCACCGCGTTTGGGGCGTGAGCAGCAGCCCGATGAAGAGCAGAATCAATCCCGAGAATCCAAGCGCCAGCGTACCAATCACCCAGCGCATTCGCGCACGTTGCTCGCGTTCTGCTTGGCGGTAGGAATCAGTCAGCGCAGCGAGCGTTGCGAAGATGATCGCAGCATAAAGCGCTACGTAGAGAAACCCACTTGCCCGCGCTATCAGTGAATTTGCTCCGCCAAACGTTAGGAGATATGAGAGCGCAGTAACGAGGTACCCAACGATCGCGAACGGGAGGATCGTGCGCGATATCGCGAGTCGCAGTCCGCCGGAAGGTGCCGTGGGAAAGCGGCAAGCGAACGCGAGCGCACCTAGTGCACCGGCCAAAAATGTCAGTTGTTCGAACGATAACGCCAAGAAGCGCGCCGCAATGCTCGGAAGAAGCACGTAATCAAAGTTGATTGCGGCACCGAAACAGACGAGGAACAGCGCAAGTGCACGCGCAGCGGAATCATCGGGACGTCGCCACACGATGACGAGTGCGATCGAAATAAAGGCGAGCTTCGCGATGTCGATGAGCGCAATCAATGCCCACGGAACGGGGCTTTCGTCGCGGACGGCGGTTAGGGTCACGGTACGCATGCCGTCGTTGAGCGCCATCGTGTCTCCGGGTACGGTCGCGAATGCGATGATGCGATTTGCGAGATTCGGGCGATAGCTGAGCGTGTCGCCGGCGCGCACGTTCGCCGCCGCCGCCGGTGAACGCGGTGCGACGGCGCGCACGATAAAACTGGTCCCGTGAAGCGATGCCGGCTGGTCGAATCCGAACGTCCCGGCGTCATGAATATTGAACAGCCCGCCGACCATGTTCGTGAGGCCGATCAGCGCGAGCAGCACGATAAATGCCTGCCAGAGCGGGCGCATGAGCGGTGATTGGCGATACACGCGAAGCACGCCTATAAGCCGGATTCTGTACCGGTGTTTCCACCGGCGGCGACCATCCCTCTGGGGTGCGCGTCACCGCGCACCTCAATGCGATGTGGCTCGCACGGACGGGCAATCCGGCACCTTACGGTGCGTATCGAGCGATCTTGCTTCAGGTGGGGTTTACCCGAGTCCACGTCACCGTGGAACTCCGTGAGCTCTTACCTCACGATTTCACCCTTGCTCGCCGCGACGAGCGCGGCGGGCGGTATGTTTCTGTGGCACTTTCCTTCGACTTGCGCCGACAGGACGTTATCCTGCACCTTGCCCTGTGAAGCCCGGACTTTCCTCACCATCCCGCTGATGCGGAACGAGCGCGGTCACCCGGCGTACTTCGCTCACGAAGTATAGCACGTGCGTTTGCCTGCCGGGCGGGAAAACAAAAAGCCCGATTGCTTTCGGGCTTGTTAAGAAACGAATGGTGGAGGCAAGGAGACTCGAACTCCTGACCCTCACGCTGCCAGCGTGATGCTCTACCAGCTGAGCTATGCCCCCAAAATTTCCCAACCGCGACTAACGACGGAGCGACCCGCCCTTATTTGCGGAGCGCGATTCGTTTCCTTTAAGTTCTACACTATCAAAATTCATTAAAATAAAGAAAAGCTCTGCAATTGCAAAGCTTTTCGGAATTCTGGAGACGAGGGGACTCGAACCCCTGACATCCTGCTTGCAAAGCAGGCGCTCTACCAGCTGAGCTACGTCCCCAAGAAAGAGCCACCCCGAATTCGTGGCGGGCCGAATGGACCCTTTTCACTTCTGGCTCAGACTATTGTCACACGCTCTCCGTTGCGAGACGATAGGAAGCCCCAGAGGTACTTCCGATGACGATCCGGTCTATCGGCGGCCTCGCCGCCGCGGTTCTCTTTCTCGGCTGCACGGCTTTTGCGCGTGCAGCAAACGTCGACCCGTGTTGGGAACTCCTCTATCAAGCCATGGAGCACAGCGCCGCTGCTCCGCATTCACCGTTCATCACGTATTCGGAACTGATTCATATCACGCAAGACGGTCACCGGTACGAATTCGCAAATGCGAATGTCACGTATCGCGACGACGGTCTCGCGTACATCGATGACGACCGGTGGGTACACCCGTTTTTCACCCGCGTGCTGGAGCCGGGACCGCCGGTACTCGGTCCGTACGGTGCGCACCGCGCGTCCTGGCTTTCGTTCGACGATACGGTGACTGATGAGACGCTCCCGGTGATCGCGGACACGCGGAATTATCGCCATGTGTGTATCGACCAGGGCGATGAGACCATCGATGGAAGGCCGGCGGCGCATCTCGTGATTCCGGACGCGCCGGAGGATCGCGCCGCGCTCAAAGCGATTTGGATCGACCGCAAAAATTTCGAAGTGCGCCGTGCGATCGTGAGCCAGTGGATAACGTTCCTCTACGATTATTCCGGAAAACGCGGACAAAAGTTGATCGACTACACGATCGCCGTTCAGAATATCAACGGCTATAACGTGATTCGTCAAGTGAATTGGGAGTATACCTATCGCGTCTTCAGTCAATTCTCGACGATTAGCGCGGAATATGTCTTCGATGCATTCCATTTCGATACGAAATCGCCGCTTGGAACCGCGTTCGACGGTTCACTAGGGTACGATCCGTAGTCCTCAAGGCCCCACGTAGAAGGTTAAGTACGCAAGCGTGGGAGCCGTGCAGCGCGCCGCGAGTTGCGCGGGACATGGTACGTGTAACGCCGGCGTCGACGACGGCGTGAGCGGCAAGGGATAGACGAAGATCGAGCCGTCAGCGGAGTCGCCGATGTAGACGTTCCCGATGCCCCCGATTTCATCGCTCGTAAATGCGCTCAAATTTGAGGGTATGTCGGGCGGCGATAGGAGAAACTGCGGCGTACTCAGCGAGGAAAGCGGTAAGGAAAAAACACCGAGCCCGGTTTGCGGAAGCGGCGTCGCGCTCGGAGCCGGCGTCGGCAGTGATGGAAACCTGAACGTGCTGATCGTGTTTCCCAAACCGTCGAACGCGAATTGACCGAACGTAAAGCCGGGTGCAATGCGCTTCGGTCCCGCTGAAAACGCGGGCGGACTGAATGTAAAAAGCGCACCCGGTGTGCTGACGTACATCGTTCCTGACGGATCGAACTGCGGAAAGCCCGCGACAAAATTTGCGTACGATGTTGACGGAACGCCGTTTGGAATAACGGTTGCGACCGTGCTGTACGTTTGAAAGGGCGGCGAAAATTCCCGTAGGTCTTGCGTCGTCGGGATCCAGAGATTTCCGCCCGGATCGAAATCCATCGCCCCCGCAAGCGCTGCCTGCAAAGTTGCCGGTCCGGGCGGAATCGAGACAGCCGCCGGTGAGCCGATCGAGGGAACGATTTCCAACGTCGCGACACCGAACGTGCCTGATCCGACGACTTCCGCGATCGTACCGCGATATTCATCGACCGCGAACGCTTGCAGATTGTTGCCTCCAGGAAAGACTGTGACCGGCGCGCTTGCGGATGTGAGCGGCAATTGGTAAACGGCGACCGCGTAGTCGGCTGAGCCGCTTTGAATCGACGCGTAGCCGACGTAAAGATGCTGCGGTGGATTCGGCGATTGCGGAACGAACGGCGTACCGGTTGCCGTAGGCACGGGAGCGGGCCCGGAACCGCTGCCGCCGCCGCAACCTACTGCGGCCAAAAGGGCGAGCGCGACGAGCCATCGCTTCAATTCGTCATCGCTCCTTGAAGAAACGGCGTTGTCGCCGCTTTCGTCGAGCAATCGACACTGCTCGCATTTTGGGGAATTCCGTCGCGATAAAACAGCGCGAACGTGGTGAGCGCGTTATACGGCACGGCGTTGTTTGTATCGAAACTTAGTACCGCACTCGGAAGAAGCTGGAACGTTCCGCCGCTGCCGGCGTACGCGCCGATGCCGGTCGCACTTATGCTTCCCTCCGCGCGCGCGCCAGGCGCAGCCGTTCCGAGCGCAGAGAGCGGTGCACCGGTCGCAGTGGGGAACGTGCCGAATTGAATCGCGCCCGGATTGTCAGGCGCGACGTTGTACATCACCACGCGCCCGGACGTCGTTTGCGTATCGGCGAATTGATAGAACTGCAGCGTGCCTAGACAATACGATCCGGCAAGCACGATTGTGTAGTAACCGCCGGCTTTCATCGTCTGCAGCGTCGTCGAAATCTGTAAGAATCCGCTAGCTGTATATGCGGAAGGATCGACATAGGCAACTGCATGCGACGAGGCGGGAATGGTCGTATATGCGGTGACGCTTGGAACGACCGGCGTCGTGCCGCCCGAGGTCGTCGATAGTCCGCTGTCTCCGGCGAGCGTCGCGACTTGCGCACTGTCAACGGTGACTTGCGCCGCGGCGCTCGAGAAAAGAATGAGTTCGTTTTGCGAATTCGACGGATCGGGCACGCCCGCATCGGGGGAAACGTTTACGAACCGAACGTTGGCGGTAAGGGCGCCCTGCGGCGGCGGTGCACTCGAAACACCACCGCCGCAGGCCGTCAATAGCATCGCAAGAGCGACGCTTATTGCACGCACGGTTTGAAGGAATAGGATCCGGTTCCGTTCACTGCGGCGCGTGTTACCGATTGAATACTCGAGCTAAGCGGGGAGTATTCAAACTTCGAGGTGATCGAGTTGCCGGTTGGTGAGACGATGAAGTTGACCAGGCGTTTGACGTCGGCAAGATGCGTGTTATGCGCACCGTTGAACATCAGATAGCTGATGCCGACGATCGGGTATGCGGTTGCCGCGGACGGATTCGAGAAGTGGCTCGGATCGACGTAGAGGATGCAATCCGTACGGGTGTCGCCGACGGTCCCGAGATTAATACCGTCGGACGCGCCGCCAAACGTGATGTTGAGCGAAGTAACGTTGGCGAGCGCCGCCGCGACATCCGCTGGAACGGTCGGGTCGATGAAGTCTCCCGCGTTATTGCGAAGCACCGCTTGACTTACAACCGGCCGTGCAGAACGAGCCGCATACGCGCCTTCGACATAGCCGGTCGCGCCTAGCGTTTTTTGAATGCCGTTCAACACGCCCGGATTGCCGGATGCGCCTTGGAAGCCGGTCGTCGTGGGCCCAAGCCACGTCGTATTCGTACCGCGTCCCCACTGCGCGTTGCGTCCTGCGCTCTGATACGGCGCGGCATTATAGGGAGCCGGCCACGCACTTCCGCAGACGGAATTGAGGTGATTCTGGAAGAGGAACGACGTGCCGCTGCTATCGCTGCGATAGAAGAACGTGATGGCGAGCGATTTTCCACCGGTCACCGATACGCCGTTGTCTTTCGTAATTGCAGCATCGTCCCAGTTTCTGACCGTGCCGTTCGCGATTGCGCAATAGGTCCAGCGCGAGAGGCGAAGACGCGCGGCACCCAAACCGGGAAGATCGGTCTGCTTATATCCGAAGACGATCGGGCCGCCGACGGACGGAAACTCGAACGGTTGACCGTGCGCAGCGAGTCGATTTGTTTTAAAGTCCGCGTATTCCGTCGATTTCAATGCTTGATCGGAACCGACGAAATCGAGAGGATCGGTCCGGCCGCCTGCGCCTGTCGGTGTGGCGCCGAGCGCTGCGCACGGTGCGGTCACACCGGGAATATTATCGCCGATGAACATCTTCTTTCCGAAACCGCTTCCCGTGAGGCAGTAATAAATGTGTCCGGTTCCGCCGTACGAGGCGAACAGTGAGCCGGCTCCGGGCAATGCTTGCGCTCCGGTCGCCACACCGGCCGGCTGTGAGGCTAGGTTGTAGACTTCCGCCGGGAATGTCGCGCCGGCAGCGTGGAGACTTGCGGGGCCGAGATCTTGCGGCTGCAAAACCGTTCCGCCATTATCCGAGGCTTGATTGGCCGCCGTTTGACTCGGGACTAGCGGCGAAGGTGTGTTGCCGCCACCGCATGCGGTCAGAAAAATGAGTGGTACGGCTGCCGCGATGAGTCCCTGTACGTGCTTTCTCATTCGGTAGTACTCGCTCTCTCATGGATGAGGGTGTTTTTCCGGACGCACGCGCGCGCCGGAATGTTGTGTGCCGCCGTTCGTCGCAACCGCAATGCCGATCGGCGCATTGAGCGCCGTTGACGATCCGGAGATCGTCGCCGAAGGCGCGATCGATCCGGAAGCGCTCGTTGGAAAAACGAGCACCGTGTTTTGCGCTTGATTTGCAACGTAGATGGTGCTGCCGAAGATCGCGAGCGGCAGCCGCGTCTCCGTGCCCGATGGGGGCAGCGTTGAATTCAGTGCAGCTGAAGATATCGTGCGTAACGGCGCGGTGTCGGTCGTTCCCGACGTTGCGCCCGGTGCAAAAACGTTGATTGCACCGGTTACCGTTGCGCCGGGTCCGCCGCCGCCGGGCGCGGTCGTTTGCGCATCATAAACGAATCCGCTGCCGTCGAGCGCGAGACCCGTGATAAGGTCCGGCGGCGACGGAAGCGTCGTCGTTGAATCGCTCGGAATCGTGCGCGAGATCGGTACGACGCCGCCGCTCCCTGCTGCCGCGCTCGCCCCGAAGATTCCGGCGACAACGTTCAGGTTATACAGCGCGCCCGCGACGTAAAAGTTTTCGCCTGCGTCCATCGTCAGACCGCCGATGTATCCTTGGCCGCCGGCATTGTATCCGTTGATGTACGGTCCGAGCGTGTAATCGAAGTTCCACGCATGCGTTGGTGCAACGGCACCGTTCGCACCGGCAGCATAGATCCCGACGGCCGATAAACCGCCTTGATTGTCGAGTTGCGTATCGACGAGCGTGATGATGCGGTTTGACGAGTCCACCCAAATGACGCCGGGATCGAGCGTCGTCTGCGAGACCGGATCCGTGAGAATGCGTCGCGCCGGCGTCGCATTGCCGCTTGCGGCGGGCGCATACACGTCAATTTCGTCACCTGCGTCCGGCGTAAACGTCGCATTGTCGTAATATCCGACGTAGACCGAGCCGCTTGAATCAACGGCGAAGCCCGCGGCATACAGGGACGAACTCAGTGCGAGGGTGCGACTCGGCGCAACGTTTCCGCTCCCGTTCGACGCGTACTCCGTAACGGTAGCGCCCGTCCCGGTTGCGCCGGCGTTCAAGACGTAGATGTCGACGGATCCCGGAGGCGGTGTACTCGTCGGAACGGGTGTCGCCGGAAGAACCGCAATCGTCGCGTTGCTCGTAAGCGTGCCCGACGGCCCCTGCGTCTGTGCTTGAACGCTGATCGCTCCGGGTGCGACGGACGGATTTCCGTCGTAAGCCACCGCGAGCGAAGTCGTCGGTGCCGTGAGCGCTAGCGCGCTTTGCGGCGATGGGTTCGATGCGGTGACGAAACCGAAGTCCGACGTTCCGTTCGTGAACGTCAACGAGATCGGCGACGTATAGGCACCCGGCCCGACGATCACCGCGCCTGATGCATCAGTCGCGTTTACGACGACATTCGCAGACGACGGCGATCCTATAAGCAGCGTCGACGGGCTTGCGGTCAGCGACAACGAAGTGATAACGCCGGAGAGCGTGAGCGAAACCGCATTGTTGATCGAAAGCGTGCTTGACGTCGTACCGATCTGCGCGGCGAACGATCCTGAGGAGAGCACGCCCCCCGTTCCGTTCGGTTGCGCGTACGCGGTCACGGAAAAGACATCGCTTCCGTTCGCGCCGGTAACGGTGCCCGTGCACACGAGCGACGATCCTGCCGGTGCGCAATTCGGCGCGCCTGCAAACGTATCGATCGTCGTCGATTGTTGCGATGGTATTGCGACGCCGTTCACCGACGTCAATTGCAAGACGAGCGATTGCGTGTTTGGTGAGAGATATGCGCGCGTTCGATGCTGCGCAGCGGCGAGCGGAATCGAAACGGACACGTTGACGGCTTGCGGCGAGAGTGACGCACCGGGAGCGGGAGACGGCACGTATCCGACGGTGCTACCGGACGGCGCGCCTCCGCCACCGCCGCATGCGGCCACGATTGCAACGAGCATCACAAGTGCGACGCGAGTCAGTTTCATGGATACGTACCCGCAAGCGCGTCGGATGTGGTGATGTCGGCCTGCCCGGACGTCGAGGTAATAACCGGCGATTGCGAGACGTTTTGCGGATACGCTGCTTCGAACGCCGGGTAGTCAAAACCGGCAGCGTAGACCGCATAACTCTGCCCGTGACATAACGTGGGCGTCGCAGCACCCGAGGTGGCAGGTGGTCCGAGCGTATCCGGCAGGGTGACCGATTGCGCGCCGATTCCACTCGCGCGAATCGTGTAGAACGACGTCGACGCGTGACTGAGCGTACACGAATCCGTAGCGGTCGAGTTCTGCGTCCCGATCGCTTGAACGAAGACGAGTGCTTCCATCGCTCCGGCGGGGATCGAAACGGCGACGCTTCCGCCACCGTTGCCGTCGCTTTGGAATGCGGGTGTCGCGAAGAGTGGAAGACCGCCCAATGAGGTAAGTTGCGCCGTCGCGGAGAGTGACGCGCCGGGATTGGTGTTCGGCGCAGTTGCATCCGGCGGAATAGCCACAGTCAAGCTATATGAACCCAGCGCGGGCGCTACGGCGAAATCAGTGAACCCCATCGAGTAACCGGTGAACCCGGCTTGCGCGATTTCCGGCGAAATTGCTGGAAACGCGGGTGGTCCGCCGTAGTATTGCGCGATACCGATCGTGCTGAGGACGGACGAGCCGCCGTAGATCGGCAGCGAGTACGCAACGTAGAGTTGCGGCGTACCATTGACCGGAGCGCTCGATGAATTGCAGGGGCAGAACCCGTATCCAAATGCGCCGGCGCTTGTCGCGGTCGTAGGAACGACGCTCGAGCCCGGGCCGCCGAAAAAGTGGATGTACTGGCCGTCGTCAAGCGTTGCTTGCGAGATGCGGTTCGTTCCGAAATCGGCGCCCGCATCGAGCCCGCCGCCCCCGCCGGCGGTTGCGGGCAGAGACGTTGCAACGAGCGGCGCATTTGCCGTCGTGCTAGTGGAGATCGAAAATGTCGTCGGCCCGGTAATCGTCGGTGCGTCGTTGAGCAATCCGGAAAGGCCGTCAGGTTGACGAAGCGTCTCGACGGTATTGAGCCCGTGCGAGATAACTGCACCGTTATTTTGCGAAATCGTCGCGATCCCGACGGCGAACTGCAACACGTTCGAACCAACCGGATCGACCCCTTGAACGGGCGGCGTCTGATTGCCGCCACTGGTTCCCCCGCACGCGGAAAGGAGCAGTGCGAACATAATCGCCGTTACGCGCTTCATACGCGCACCTGCACGTACAGATTGATGGTCAATGGTACGCCGTTCGGATAGACGACATAAGGATTGGTATTAAAGTTCGATCCGGGATTGGCGTACGCGGGAGCGCTATAGGTGCACGGAAGCGTGGTGTTGTGTATGCCGGTTGCTACCGGCGCACCGTAACACGTGTTAAATTGTGGAACGTTGTCGACGTAATTCGTGAGATTGTGAATGGCGACGCCGAACGTGATGTTGGTGTGCTTGGGAGGCGTGTATTCCGTCACTAGATCGAGATTGAAATAGGCCCGTGACAACAGACCGCCGGCGACGGCGGGATCGACGTTTCCGCGTGTTGCCGCGATATTTGGTTGGGTGCAGGTTCCGGGATTTTCAGGATCGACGTAATTGCCGGTCGATGGAAACGGCGTGGTCAGATCGGTCGACGGAACGATGACGGCTTTTCCACCACAGTAGACGGCAGTGTAATATCCGTTGCCGTATGGATATCCGACGTTATAGGCGAGGACCGGATTAATGCGGAGGCCGTACCGGTTCTTATATTGGACGGCAACGTTTAACTGAAACGGAGAGATGTCCGGAGAGCGGTACAACTGCCCCGCAGCGAGTGCGGCCGGCAGCAAGTATTCCCCCGGCGGTTCATTCCCGAATTGATTGATGTAGGTGGCGCCGATCTGATAGGAAAAGCCGAGCGGCCGATCGCGCGTGTAGAGCAATTCGACGCCTGTTGCTTCCTGTTGGCCGAGATTCGAATAGACGAGATTCCCGACGATCGACGCGCCGGTCTGAGGATTGAACCCGATGACCGACGCGGTTTGATCGATCACATCGTAGCCGCGGCGATAAAACGGCGTGATTTTGAGCGAACTTCCGTCGGGAAATTCGTGCGCCCACGAAAGATCGTAGTTGGTGAACGTGGCGCCGTGGAGCGGCTGGCTCAACGACTGCGCGCCGAAGCGATAATCGCGCGTTAACCAATAGAGCTGATCCGCATAGTTGGTACAGAGCTGATTCGCGCTGATCCCGCAGTACATTGCTGGGCCGCCCGTTGAGGCATCGTAGGACGGCACCTTTACGAAAGACGCATAAACATCTCGATCAACGTTTGCGCCTAGCTGCGAGGGAAGCGGAATCGCAAGCGTGCGTCCGTAGCCGAAGCGCACGAGATCGTGACGCCCGAACGTGTACGTCAGGCTTGCATGCGGCTCGTAGAGGCGCTGGTGCGCCGTTGCTTCAATGCCGGGCGGATTGCTCGGATCTTGCGGAATTTGGAAGTTATAGCCGTCGAGGCGTAGCCCGAGTTCGCTTTTCCAGCGGTCGCTGAAGGTCACGTCGTCTTGCACGTACGCGCCGTAGGTCTGTTGCGCGGCGGTTGGAACGTCGTGTTCGAGCGGCATGCGGACGCCGTTCGGAAAATACGAGTAAAGATAGCCGCAGCTCGGCACAGGCTGTACGATCAGCGCGCACTGAGCGGGCGTGAAAAAATCCATCTCGACTGAACCCGCTTGCGGCGTCGCCGGATTGAAGTTCGGCGGCACGGTACCAAGCGGGGCCTGCTGTCCATTGTGCGTGAGCGGATACATGACGAATTCCGGAGACGCGGTGAACGCGGTATAGGACGTTGCGTTAAATACGTCGCCGAACGGTCTCGAGAACGCGTAAATAACACCGCTCTTAATCAAATGTTTGGTTCCGAGCGATGTGACGAAGTCGATGCCTGCGCCGGTTCGCGTTCCACCGTACGGTGATGCCTCGACGCCCTGCGACGGAAGCTCTTGCTGCTGCGTCGAGAAGGCGCGAAAAAAGCGAGCCGTGATCAATGCGTTGCTCGAGAGCGAGTCTGCGTACTCGAATTTGTACGCGAGAAACGGGCTGTAAAGCTGATCGGGCTGCGTCACATACGAGTATGGAGCCGGCTGTCCGGGATACAACGGGATGATGTTGCAGGCAAGATTTTGGAGCACGGAATTTTCGTTGATATCTACGGGCGGTGGAGGATATTGCGCGCACGTTCCTACCTGACTGCCGGCGGCCGTTCCACCCGAGATATATTGAAGGTTCGAGAAGCCGCCGTAATCAAGCAGTTGATGGATGTCCTGGGTCTGAATGAAGAACTGAAGCCGCTCGCGCTGGTCGCGACCGAATCGCCACATGAGGTTGTCGACGAAGTCGTTTGACGAGAGAAACTGCGGGCTATAGAAGACGAGATTCGGGTCGACCGCCGACCCAAGCGTTGCCGCATTTGTTCCTCGCGGCCCAAGCGTGGCCGCGTCGGTGCCGCGATAGCCGTACTGATAGTCTTGCCGAATGCCGAGAAACGAAGCGTAGTTGGATATGCGTTGCTTCGGATCGGCCCAACTGGATTCGATGCCGAGCTGATGGCGAAACGGGTACACATACGTTTCGGCGTCGACGCGAGCATATGCCGGAAACGTGCCGTGCTTTGCCGTGAGGAGGACGAGCCCGGTACCAGAGTTACCATGAGTCGCATCGCCGCCGCCCGGAACCAACTCGACGCTGCCGACGCCGTTGAGCATGCTGAAGTTCGCGATGTTCTGCAGCGTGTTTTGCAGATTCGCGTTTGGTGTCGTGTAGTCGATACCTTCGAATTCGTACGCAGCTTCGAATGCAAAGCCGCCGCGAATCGCGACCGTGCCGCTCTTATCGATGGTCACGCTCGGAATACTGCGCAGCAGTGAGTTCTGATCGGGATTGAAGTCCTTCCCTTGGACCATCGTGATCTGCCGGCTCGTCACCGTGTACGTGTCGGCCGTCATCCCCGGCTGAAATGCGCTTCCGGCCGAGCGCGAGGACTGCACCGACGCGATCGTACGCAATTCGGTCGTAAGCGCAACATTTTGCGTTTGATTCGAACCCGGCAGAACGGTAATGCCTGGAATCGATACCGGTCCATATCCGCTCCGTTCGAACGAGAGCGTATACGTGTCGGGAATCACCGACAGAAACGCATAGACCCCGCGCGCATCCGTCATTGCCGAATAGGTGGCGCTTGGCGAGCGAGCCGTCACGCGCACGCTTGGGATAGGCGCGTGGGTTTTCTGGTCCGTCGCGATGCCCCGGATAACTCCGGCGTTCTCCGCTAGAGCATCCGGCGTCGAAATGTACGGGGCGACAACGGTGAAGGCAACAACAAAAAAAGCGCGTACCGGCCATAGCCGACAACTCACTATTGCTCCTCGTTACACTGTGCGAAGCCCGTCACCGCGACGGGGCTGGAATTTAGAGTCTCACGACCGTGCTTGCGCAGAACATCCTGGAATCCACCATGCGCCTTGAGATTCGTTAATGTCCGACGCCGCGTTACTGCGGAAGCTGGTAGCGCGAGCGGAGATTTAACTTCGTGAAGATCGCTGTCAAATGTCGCTCCACCGTATGCTCCGAGATGTGCAGGTGTATGGCGATTTCTTTGTTGGAAAGACCGCGTTGTACCAGTGCGACGATTTCGGATTGCCGCCGCGTCAAAGGCGGCGGTGAATTCGACACGCGTGTGCGGGGGCGTTCCGAAACGATGAAATCCATCGCCTTGCGCGCGTAGAGGTCGTCTCCAATCGCCTGAAATTGACGCGTTGCGCGCTCGGCATGCGCCATGGCCTCGTCCGCGCGATCGGCTCGCTGCGCGGTAAATGCTCGAGCAAGCGCGGCAAACGCCGCAGGCGCCGGCGCATCGTCGTGCGCCGCGGCCGCATCGAGACGGGCGGACGCGATCGAACTGTGGCTGCTGCAACATTGTCGAGCAACAGTGCTGAGAAACGGCAGCGCCGCAAGGTCGCTAGAGAGCATGCTGATCGTTCGCTGTACGAGGCGGCAGAAGATCGTGTCATTCCATTCAGGCGGTTCAAATGACGCGAGATGGAGCAGCGACGCCGCAATCACCGGCTGCGCGCGATCCAATGCTTCGGATGCGAGCGCCGGCGTGGCATGGTGCAGCCGTCCGGCCATGTCGTCGAGCGCTGCGCAGAGGGTTGCGCGCGCGACGGCCTCTTGCGGAAAGATGTGCGCATCGGTTGCGATCGAGCGAGCGATGTGGAACTGAGCGCGTGCTTGCTCACCGCGGCGCGCGGCGAGTTCGCACTGGAAGAGCGCAATTACCTGTTGCCAATGCGGCAAGGTTGCCGTTGCTTCGGCGGCAGCAGCGTCAAGGTGTTGCGCCGCTTCGGCGTAGGATCCCCGATACAAGAGGTAGCGCGAAGTGTGTACCAACACAGCGAGGCTGTACGCCGGTTCAACTTCGATGCGACGCGCGGCTGCCTCGTGAAAAAGCTGAGTTGCGGTGCGCCATTCACCACGGTGCGCGCAAACTGTCGCGCGCGCGACGACGCCGGCTACACTTGATTCTTTGCGACCTTCGGTTAAAAGCGCCTCAGCATTACGAGGCATCGATGCAAATGCGCAAGCCGCCGCTGTTTGCGAGCGAAGCCCTTCCTTTGGAAGCGCAGCAAAATCCGCCAGCAGTTGCAAAGCGTACGTGGATAGATTTGCTTCGCGAAGCGCTCGGTGAGCGGTGTAGTATTGAGTGTAACTTTCACCGACGATCGCTGTGATGCGCGCTATTTCTCTCACCCGCAGCTGACCCTAAGGCGTGCGATACAGCGGTCAGTGTACGTGACGTCTCTTAAAGCAAAGTTATCAACTGAGAAAAAAAGCCCGCGCAAAGTTGCAGCAAATAAGCGGGCGCTTGTGTGCTTATTCGCTAGGGCTCTTTGCGGGTATCGGATAGCTCGCGCGCGTTCTCAGTGCAAAGATCGTGCCATGACCAGACCGCTCGATCAGCCGTTCTTTTTTTTCATACTTGCACTTGTGCTCATGTTGTTGGCCGCTTACGCCGGACGGTATGTCCGTGAGCGGCGCGGTCCGATGAACCGGGATGAACGCGAGGAGTTGAACCTCGTGCTCACGAGCTCACTTACACTGCTGGCACTGATTATTGGATTTAGTTTCTCGATGGCAGTCGGACGCTACGATGACCGCAAACGAGACGAAGCGACGGAAGCAAATACGATTGAAACCGCGTATTTGCGAGCGGATTTCTTGCCGGCGGCCGACGCAACGCGCGTGCGCGAGCTTTTGCGTCGCTATACCGGCGAGCGCATAGCGACATATGCGGCGGGTACCGAGTCTATTATAGAAGAGCATCGTTCGGCAAGTACCACGATTCAAAGCGAAATGTGGGCGATCGTTGAGCGCGCGGTCTCCGCGCGACAGAGCGGCGTCATGGCTCTGGTCGCTTCGAGTATGAGCGACGTGGTCGATTCCCAACGTTATGCAGCCGCCGCGTGGAACAATCGGATCCCGACGGAAGCATGGGTGTTGATGTTCGCGATCGCTCTGTGCTGCTGTTCGCTCATCGGGTACGACACGAGGCTGCGAATGGGCATCGTGGCCGGTCATTTCGTTCTGCCGGTGTTGATCGCAGTTTCGTTTTTTCTCATTGCCGATTTGGACAGCACGCATCAAGGGCTGATACGGGTCTCGCCGGATAATTTGATCCTGACGGCACAGTCGATTAAAGGCTAAAGAAGGAACCAGTAGGTTGTTTTACCACCGCGGATGGGAATGAGAACTCTAATGGACGTGCTAGGCCAATGAAGCATCGGATTACGCATGTTGCGGTGCATCAGACGGTACATCCCGTCGTGCATCATGCCGCGGGCGTGCAACACGTTATCGTTGACCGGGCCCAAGGGCCGATCCCGGTCTCAATCGTTAACCAGGATCCGATCGCACACGCGACGGCAACCATTGCGACGTGGGCGTTGGCGATTGCGGTGCTCACGTTAATCGCCGTTGCGTACCAAATTTACGTCGCGCGCCGATCGTTGAGCGCGATCAAACAAGACTTATACAATAACCGGCGCATGATCGACGACGCGCTGCGCACGCCGAAGTTCAGGGCAACGCAGTGGTCCGAATTCAAATACCCCTCCGACCGCCGGGACTGGATCAACGCGATGGTCGTCGTAAGCCTGGCAAATGAAGGCGACAAATTGACGCCGGCGCTGCTGCTCGAACTGCTGGTTCCACAAGATTCCGCGTACAACGCGTTACGTCCGGGCCACGCCGAGGGGCGAACCGTGAACGGCGTTTATTATCGCGTCATCGGCGCGCAGTACAATCACATCTTGTTTCCCAATGACATTGCTACAGAAATCAATCGCTTTCAGTTCAGCATCAAACCCGGTGTCCAAACGTTCACGTGTCTCTGGCGCGCGTACGATATTTACGGGAGGTATCCGCAAGAAGAGTATGGGCAATGGACGTTCTCGGTTCGGGTTTGAGAGACGCTAGTCGGGACGATCGCGTGCGAGGCATCAAAACTTTTCGCGCAGCCGGCAATTGTGCTCCTCAGCATGGAAGAAACGGCGTTTGCTTCGACGTGCTTCGAGAGCTTCAGTCGATCTTGCCGCTCGACGCACGCGTGGCAGGGGCCGCACTTCACAACAGCCGTATCCATGACGTCGAGCGTCTCGACACGACAGCTACGGTGACTTGCGGCTGGCTCGATCCGCGCACGGGAGAATGTTCGCTCGCAAATGCCGGTCACGTGCCGCCGTTGCTCGTGCAGCGCGGCGTGCCGCGGTTCGTATCGATCGGCGGAACTTTACTCGGCTTTCCGCTGCGTACCGGTACGTCGCGCGAATTTGTGATGAATCCGGGCGATCGCATCGTGCTGTATACCGATGGCTTGGTCGAGCGCCGTCGCGAGTGCGCCTTCGCAGAACTGCGTCCCGGCAACGTCGGGGACGACGTTGCCATCATGGCAATCCGGCGTCTCGAATAGAGCGGGGGCGGCTTTCCGCTGAAGCGAAGTGCTGCTTTCTGCCGGCGTGGGAGGCATGCACATGTGCGAGTGC